>NZ_JBFPEZ010000002.1:0-221779 GCF_040838225.1 Xenorhabdus sp. SGI246 | reverse complement strand
TTTCAGATAACGGTGACGCCAGGTGCGGCACTGACAGCTTGTTCGGGATTGAATACAGGATTTGTCTGGCGGCAATAGCGCGGCGGTCCCACCTGACCCCATGCCGAACTCAGCAGTGAAACGCCGTTGCGCCGATGGTAGTGTGGGGTCTCCCCATGCGAGAGTAGGGCACTGCCAGACAGTTATTTGACAGAGAAGCCATCCTTTACCGGATGGCTTTTTTGCATTTGCTCAATGAAATTGAGCCTTATACCTTTCCTTATTCCCCATGAATACCGTCGTGGTCTATTTTCCTTGTCGATCTTACCTTAATTGATTGATGGGGATTGAAGATACACCAACTGAAGTTGTTCCTGTCTTTCTTAGTGAAGAAGAAACTAATTTGTTTAATGGTCTGATTTCCGGTTGCTTTCAATCTTCTCGTCTGGAACAAGAACGTTTGTCATCAGATTATATTAAACATCAGCTCTCTGTTTGGTTAACAAAATAGAACCTGCCCAAAAGGGCAGGATAAGTTCAGGATTTAATGCTAATGTGCGTTTCCTTGCTCAATACCCAGGCCGGTCTGTGAACGTAAAAATTGCTTACGGAACATTTCTCTTTCCAATTGACCTTGTTCTGATGTATCTGTAATCGAGAAAAGCCATGCACCGGCAAATGCTACAATCATGGAAAATAGAGCTGGATACTCATAAGGATAGATGGGTTTTTCATGCCCAAGAATACTAACCCAGATTGTTGGGCCAAGGATCATCAATACGATGGCTATCATTAATCCCAACCATCCACCAATCAAAGCTCCACGTGTTGTCAGCCTGCTCCAGTACATCGACAATAAAATAATTGGGAAATTACAACTTGCTGCAATGGAGAAAGCCAGACCGACCATAAAAGCAATATTTTGTTTTTCGAACAAAATACCTAATCCAATAGCGATAATTCCCAGGAAGACTACAGTAATTTTGGAAATTTTTAACTCATCCCGTTCATTGGCTTGCCCTCGTTTAATCACATTAGCATAGAGATCATGAGAAACTGCTGAAGCACCAGCTAATGTCAGCCCTGCTACAACAGCTAAAATCGTGGCAAAAGCGACAGCAGAAATAAAGCCGAGGAAAAAATCACCGCCAACCGCACTTGCAAGATGGACTGCGGCCATATTAGTCCCACCAATTAATGTTCCAGTTGGATCTTTAAATGCAGCATTGGGGCTGACTAACAGTATTGCACCAAATCCAATGATAAAGGTTAGGATGTAGAAATAACCGATAAAACCGGTGGCATAGAAAACACTTTTGCGGGCTTCTTTAGCATCATTAACGGTAAAAAATCGCATGATGATATGCGGTAAGCCAGCAGTACCAAACATTAACGCCAGTCCTAAAGAGAGCGCAGATACCGGATCAGAAACTAATCCACCTGGACTCATAATATCCTGCCCGTGTGAGTGTACGGCAATAGCTTCTTTAAACAGGGTATTAAAATTGAAATTCACGGCTTTCATAACCATCAAAGCCATAAATGTTGCTCCAGCCAGCAATAAAATTGCTTTGATAATCTGAACCCACGTCGTTGCCAGCATGCCACCAAACAGTACATACAGAACCATTAGAATACCAACTAAAACAACAGCGATGTGGTAATTCAGCCCGAATAATAGTTCGATAAGTTTTCCGGCTCCAACCATTTGTGCGATCAAATATAACGCAACAACAACCAGAGATCCCATTGCAGATAAAGTACGGATAGGACGCTGTTTTAATCGATAAGAAGCGACATCAGCAAATGTATAACGTCCCAGATTTCTCAACCGTTCAGCGATCAGGAACAAAATAATTGGCCAGCCAACAAGAAAGCCGATGGAGTAAATCAGTCCATCATAACCGGAGGTATAAACCAACGCAGAAATCCCCAAAAAAGAGGCTGCTGACATATAGTCCCCAGCAATAGCCATTCCATTTTGAAAACCTGTGATCCGTCCTCCGGCAGTATAGTAATCTGAACGAGATATTGTTCGTTTTGATGCCCAATAAGTAATGTAAAGCGTGAATCCAACGAATAGCAGAAACATGATAATAGCCTGAATATTCAAAGGTTGCTTTTCTACATTACCTGAAAGGGCGTCTGCCTGGGCTAAAATAGGGTAGGAGGAAGGAAATAATAGGATTGTTGGGAGGAGGTGCTTTTTCATTTTCCCACCTCCTTGAGAATAGCAGATGTCAGACGATCAAATTCACCATTCGCTCTGACAACATAAATTCCTGTTAATATGAAAGAAATAAAAATAATACCGATACCAACAGGAATACCACGTGTTACGCTGGAGCCTTCGTAGAGAGGTGTGCCAAGCCATTCGGGGGCAAAGGCAATGAGAAAAATAAAACCAACATAAAGCATTAACATAATGATGGACAACAACCAGGCAAAACGTCCGCGCTTCTCAACTAATTCCCTGAAGCGAGGATTATTCTCAACCTCTTGATAAATATCGGCATTCATCAGAGTTTCTCCTTTTAAATGTTAAAGGACGCACCTTAAGCCACATTAAGGACTATTAAATCCGGAGCAACCATATTCGCAGGAATTCATGACTATTTATCACGTCCCTGAGCAGTTCTGCACTTTTGATGATACGTTACAAAGCCGCCCTACGGCGGCATTGGATGTCTTTACTGCATATGCTAAGGCATAGCCATGGACTGCTTTTCTTCTAGTAATTTTTCAACAACGCTAGGATCGGCTAAAGTGGAAGTATCTCCTAAGTTACTGGTATCACCGGAAGCAATTTTGCGCAAAATCCGTCGCATAATCTTTCCTGAACGCGTTTTGGGTAGAGAATCTGTCCAGTGAAGAATATCAGGGGTTGCAATTGGGCCGATTTCTTTGCGTACCCAGTTTTTGACATCGCTATACAACTCAGGAGAAGGTTCTTCACCATGAATTAATGTGACATAAGCGTAAATAGCTTGTCCTTTAATATGGTGAGGGATACCAACAACGGCCGCCTCAGCGATTTTAGGATGAGCTACCAGAGCCGATTCAATTTCAGCAGTACCCAATCGATGGCCTGAAATATTCAGCACATCATCAACACGGCCAGTAATCCAGTAATAGCCGTCTTCATCACGCCGGGCACCATCCCCACTGAAATATGCCCCTTTAAAGGTAGAAAAATATGTTTGCTCAAAACGATCATGATCACCAAATAGAGTCCTGGCTTGTCCTGGCCATGAATCGGTAATAACAAGATTCCCCTCGCATTCACCACTCAAAATGTCACCTGAGTTATCTACTAATGCGGGGCTAATGCCGAAGAATGGCAGAGTCGCTGATCCTGCTTTGAGATCAGTTGCTCCAGGTAATGGTGTAATCATGAAACCACCTGTTTCCGTTTGCCACCATGTATCGACAATAGGGCATTTACTGTTACCTATTTTTTTGTAATACCATTCCCAGGCTTCTGGGTTAATGGGTTCACCTACAGATCCCATGATGCGTAATGATGTGCGTTTGGTTCCTTCAATAGCTTTATCCCCTTCGGCCATTAATGCACGAATAGCAGTTGGTGCGGTATAGAGGATATTCACCTGGTGTTTATCAACAACCTGGCTGAGACGATTCACATCAGGATAGTTCGGTACACCTTCAAACATCACGGATGTTGCACCACAAGATAGCGGGCCATACAACAGATAACTATGACCTGTTACCCAACCGATATCGGCTGTACACCAATAAACTTCACCAGGACGGTAATCAAACGTATATTTGAACGTCAAAGACGCGTAGACCAGATAACCACCAGTGGTATGCAGAACACCTTTGGGTTTACCTGTGGAGCCGGAAGTATAAAGAATAAATAGCGGATCTTCTGCATTCATCTCTTCGGCCGGACAGTCTGCATTCATCCCATCAGTTAATTCATGCCACCATAAATCACGTTCGGTCTGCCAGTTTGTTGCATTATCTGTACGTTTGAAAACAACAACATTGGTAACACTTGTCACGGTTGGGTTGCTCAGTGCTTCATCAACATTTTTTTTCAGTGGAACAGTTCGTCCGACTCGTATGCCTTCATTAGCAGTAATAATTAACTTGGCATTTGAATCGATAACCCGACCAGAAATTGCATCAGGAGAAAAACCCCCGAAAATCACCGAGTGGATTGCGCCAATCCGGGCACAGGCCAGCATGGCAACGGCAGCTTCCGGCACCATTGGCATATAGATGGCGATGACATCACCTTTTTTAATCCCAATTTTTTTCAATGCATTAGCGAATTGACAGACATCGTGATATAGCTCTTTATACGTAACATGTCTGGATTCAGCGGGATTATCTCCTTCCCAGATAATGGCAGTCTGATCACCACGTTCTTGTAAATGGCGGTCAAGGCAGTTAGTACTTAGATTTAGTGTTCCATCTTCAAACCAACGGATACTGATATGTCCGGGGTCAAAAGAGCTGTTTTTAACCTTGGTATAAGGTCTTATCCAATCCAGTATCTTACCTTTCTCACCCCAGAACCCTTCAGGATCTTGTAGTGACCATTGGTAGTCTTGCCTATATTGTTGCTTGTTTATCAGGGCTGTTTCTGCGATGTCAGCAGGAATAGGGTGCTTGATTATTTGAGTCATATTTTTATCTCCTTGCAATTGTTAATACTATGTCAAAACAAGGTTAACTAAAGTGTAAGAAGAAATTTTGTTTCTTTTTTGCGCGGAAGATCACGCAATTGGAAAGAATGAATTTCATGAAATGATCATTTAGTGCGGCGTATTTGTGAAAATTAATTGTCATTAATAATTTCATTATTTAAACAAATACACTAACCGATGGATTTTATTTAGTTATTTCATCTGAGAAACACATTAAAAGAAAAATTAAAAAGAAACCATAGTTATAATATGGAATTGATAATCATTTTCATTATCGTTTAATTCACTATAATAATCTTGCAGTTCACAAGGTGTGAACCTCATACCCAATAAATAAAAGGTGTGTATATTTAAAAACAACTGGAGATATGACATGAGCCATTCATTACCTTCTCTACCATATCAGTATGATGCGCTAGAACCGCATTTCGATGAACAAACGATGATAATTCATCACACCAAACACCATCAAACCTACGTTACAAATACCAATACTGCATTAGAATCCTGTCCAGAACTCGCCTGTCTGGAGATTGATGAACTCATTCAGCGGCTTGATGAAGTTCCTGAGGATAAACGTACTTTTATGCGTAATAATGCAGGAGGTCATTCAAACCATAGTCTGTTCTGGAAGGGTTTGAAATTAGGGACAACTTTATCTGGTGCATTAAAAGCAGCAATAGAAAGGGATTTCGGTAGCGTTGATGCTTTCAAAGAAAAATTTGAACAAGCAGCCGCAACCCGTTTTGGCTCTGGGTGGGCCTGGTTAGTCTTAAAAGAAGATGGCAAACTTGACGTTGTTTCTACTGCAAATCAGGATAGCCCATTGATGGGTGAAGAAATTTCTGGTACTTCTGGCTATCCCATTTTGGGATTAGATGTGTGGGAACATGCTTATTATCTGAAGTATCAAAACCGTCGCCCCGACTATATTAAGGCATTTTGGCATGTCGTAAATTGGGAAGAAGCGGCAAAACGTTACGAAGAAAAAATGGAATAAGTTCTAAAAATCCCTCTCTTAATAATGCTGATCACTGTGGGGTCAGCATTTTTATTGCTCATAATATTCGCTATCATTTGACATCTTTTCTGCTTTAAAAGGGCAAAAAGATGAAGCTTGGCGCGTTTATTTGGTCAGGATAATATTTATATTAGCCTATTGAGGAGAAGTAGAAATGTATTATCCACAGGTATATAGAGGTAAAATAACATCTTCCGAAAAGTGGGGTTTCAGTGCAATCAACAAACTGTTGGTGAATGGACGATTACAGCTAACCTCTCTTGGTCTGGAAGGAGATGAACAGGCAGAGACTCGTTTTCATGGCGGCCCTGATCGCGCGCTTTGTCATTATCCTATGGAATATTACCTCTTTTGGAAAAGGCAATTTCCTGAATTAGTGGAATTATTTGTATCTCCCTTATTTGGTGAAAACATATCAACGGAAGGTATGACAGAAGAGAATGTTTATATTGGGGATATTTTCCAGTGGGGAGAGGCAATTATTCAGGTGACACAGCCCCGTTCTCCTTGCTACAAACTTAATCTTATTACTGGAATTGCGAATTTTGCAGCCATGATGCAGGATAAAGGGTATTGCGGTTGGTTATATCGGGTCATCTCTTCAGGTTTTGTCAGTGCTGCTGAACCACTAAAATTACTCAGTCGAAATAGTGATGTTTCTGTTAAGGATGCTATTTCCATTGCTTTCCATAGCCCATTTGATGGAGAACAATATCAACGTTTAATGGGGGCAGCAGGGTTATCTGCTAGCTGGAATCTGACGATGCAAAAGCGGATATTGCATGGAAAAATAGAGGACTTCAATCGTCGTTTATTTGGAAATAATTAAGAAAATCTTCAAACAATAAATCGTCAGAGCACAGTTGACGATAACCAGATTCTTGTTATCGTCATACTTATTTTTTAAATGTGATAAAAATCACAAAAATGTGTATTTACACTATTAAAATAGATTAGCCATACGAATTTCTAATTCTGCAAAAAATATAAATTTAATCAAAATTAAAACATTAATAATAATGAAGAGGTGATTTGTGAATATACCAAATAAAATCCACTATTTCTGGACTGGTAAAGATATACCAGAGAAGTTTATGAAAAATATTATTAAAATGAAAATGCATAATCAGGGTTTTGAAGTGCATTTATGGGTTCTTAACAAATCATTAATGACAAGAACATTTAATAATATAATAGAAAACATTGATAGTAAATTTGGTGTAATTAATGTAGGTGAGTTATTTGGATGTGAATTTGATAAGATTGGAGGAAAAGAGAAAATACAAAAATTAAATTATAAATTTAATGCTTTTTTTATTAGAGATATAGATGAAGCTTTTGACACTGTACATAAAAAACTTATACATTCGCATAAAAATATTATATTCTTGAAATCTATGTTTTATAGGAATATCAATGGATACTATCATAATTATGGAATGTCAAGTGATATTGCGCGTTCGGTTATTTTATATTTAGAAGGAGGTATTTACCTGGATGTTGATGTTGAATTGGAGAAGGCAAGTATTAAAAATATTTCTCAAGAGGCTAAATTTAGAAATGTTGATGCACCATTAGGAGTTGCTTTTGGTGATGTTAGAGGAAAATCCTGGAAGGTCAATTCTTTTGGTGGTACTGCAATTCTTGCTGCTAATGTTGGCTCAAAAGAAATTGAGAGTATTTTAATTTCTATGAGTGAAAGATTTTCATCCAACATGCTTAAGAGAGATGATAAATATAAAAATCCCACTAGTATTAGAAAGTTAAAATATTTTAGAGAGTGTAGAAATCCATGTAATGGGGCTAATGAAGAAGAAAGAAATGATACTTGGGCGACTTCACGAGTATTATGTGATTTTCGTTTTGAAGTAGGTATGAATACAGGACCTGATACTTATAAAAATCATTTATATACAATTGATCGAGAAAGAAGAGATAAAAGGCCTTCTAAAAATTTTAGATTTGAGAAAGAAAACGAAAATATTTTTAAATGTGTAGATGCAAGTGCAAAATGGAGACGTGAAAGGAAAGATCGTGTTATTCTGCATGATGATACAGAATTTCCTTCTGCATCTAATGTAACAAATAATGATATTATGCTTCGATTCAAAAAATTAAAATGGTAACTAAAACATTAACTACAAAAACAAAGGAGATATACTGATCTCCTTTGACAATAAATAATAAAAATACCCGTCGTCTTTCAAGTTTCAGATTTGTTAGCTCTATCTTGAAATCCATTGGGAATAACATGATTACGGATGAGCAATAAACCCAACCGCTTCATAGACTTTATCCAAAGTCGCTTGAGCACGAGCCTGTGCTTTAGCTGCGCCTTCTGCCATTATTTGGTTCAGTAGAACCTCATCATTACGGAAATGATGGAAACGCTCTTGTAAACCTGCCAGCATTTCACATACTGCATCTGCTACTGCACCTTTCAGATGACCGTACATTTTTCCTTCAAATTCGGCTTCCAGTTCAGGAATTGTTTTACCTGTGACGCCAGAAAGTATATCCAACAAATTGGAAACACCAGGCTTATTTTCCAGATCATAACGTACACGAGGTGGTTCTTCGGAATCAGTAACTGCACGTTTGATTTTCTTAGCAACAGATTTTGGATCTTCCAACAGAGCAATCACGTTATTACGGTTATCATCTGACTTTGACATTTTCTTATTCGGATCTTGCAATGACATCACGCGTGCACCACCTTTCGGAATGAATGGTTCTGGCACAGCGAAAATGTCACCGTATAAAGCATTAAAGCGCAGTGCTAAATCACGGGTCAGTTCAAGATGCTGTTTCTGGTCAATGCCAACAGGGATCTGATTAGCTTGGTAAAGCAAGATATCAGAAGCCATCAGGACAGGATATTCAAATAAACCAGCATTAATGTTTTCTGGATAACGGGCTGATTTATCCTTAAATTGAGTCATGCGGCTGAGTTCGCCGAAATAGGTGTAACAGTTTAATACCCAAGCCAGTTGAGTATGTTGTGGAACATGTGACTGGACGAAAATAGTGCTTTTCTTTGGATCAATGCCACAAGCAAGGTAAAGTGCCAGCGTATCCAGTGTGCGTTTTTTCAGTTCTTCGGGATCTTGGCGTACGGTAATAGAATGTTGATTAACGATGCAGTAGATACAATCATATTCATCCTGCATTTTAACCCACTGACGTAACGCCCCCATGTAGTTACCGATGGTCAATTCACCGGAGGGTTGTGCGCCGCTGAATACAATGGGTTTTTGTGCGTTTGGTTTCATTGCAGTGGGTTCATTCATTTTATTACGCTTCCTGTAAGTTCAAAGTTGATAGTCCAATTGTTGGGATTAAATCCGAGAAATTGTCCAATACATAATTCGGACGACTTAATGCTATAGATTCCCCATAGTTATATCCATAGGTTAAGCCAACACAAGGACAACCTGCTGCTTGTGCAGCCAAAATATCATTACGTGAATCACCAACGAAAAGCAATTCTTCCTTATGTAGACCAAACATGCCCATTGTCAGATACAGCGGTGCCGGATGCGGTTTTTTCTGTTTAACATCGTCACCACCTAGCACCAGTGAAAAGTATTCACTGATACCTAATGATTCCAGCAATGGTGCAACAAAAGGTGTTGGCTTGTTAGTGACAATCGCCATCGGCAGGTTAAGTTTTGCCAGCTCTGCCAACGTTTCTTTGACATGAGGAAAGAGTGTGCTGCCTGTCGTGACGGTGGTTTTATAGAATTTATCAAACAGCTCACGGATTTCATGGTGCAATTCTGGGGTAAATTCTACTGTTGACCATTTCAATGCGCGTTCCACCATGATATCTGCGCCATTACCCACCCAAACCGCAACGCGTTCTTTGCCTGCTGCGGGCAATCCTTTGGCAATCAGAGCCTGATCTAAAGCATCGGCTAGGCCACCGGCACTGTCGATCAGTGTTCCATCCAGATCAAATGCAATGGCCCGAATATTTTTAACTGCATTTTTTCCCATCATGTTGTCTGCCATTATGCTACTGTTGATAATTCACGGCGCATCTCATCAATAACCGTTTTATAGTCAGGTTGACTGAAAATAGCGGAGCCTGCGACGAACATATCCGCCCCTGCCTGAGCTGCTGCGGCAATATTATTGGCTTTGATACCACCATCAACTTCAAGGCGAATATCGTATCCACTTTCATCAATAAGTTTGCGTACCTGACGCAGTTTGTTTAGGGTTTCTGGAATGAAAGATTGACCGCCGAAACCAGGGTTAACTGACATCAACAAAATGACATCCAGTTTATCCATAACATAATCAAGGTAGCTGAGAGATGTTGCCGGATTGAAAACCAAACCTGCTTTACAACCGTGATCTTTAATCAGTTGCAGTGTTCGGTGAACATGCTCGCTCGCTTCGGGATGGAAAGTGATATAGGTTGCACCTGCTTTGGCAAAATCGGGGATAATGCGATCAACAGGTTTTACCATCAGGTGAACATCAATCGGAGCGGTAATATCATAATTGCGCAGAGCCTGACAGACCATCGGACCAATTGTCAGGTTCGGGACGTAATGGTTATCCATAACGTCAAAGTGCACAACATCAGCACCTGCTGCCAATACCTTTACGGTATCTTCACCCAGACGGGCAAAATCTGCGGATAGAATGGATGGGGCAATCAGAAAATCTTTCTTCATTATTCTCTTCTCCAATTCATTGTTTACCCCGTTATTTCAGGGGCAGGAAACCTCAATCACTTCTGGCAGTATAACGCCAAAAGCTCATCAACTTTACTGCGGGCAAGAATATTTCTACTTATTGTCCGGCGGGCTTTAACAATGTAAAGGGAAGCTTGATGATACCATTCCCGTGTCATCGGCGTGTCATGATTGGATATAAGCACGGGAATATCTTGTTGCGACGAGAGATTATAGGCGAGCCGAGCCAGATTTTCCTGATCCAGGAGGTGAAAACTATTTGTATGGTAGGCTGTAAAATTTGCTGTTGCTGAAAGAGGTGCATAAGGCGGATCGCAATAAACGACTGAGCCTTTTGGCGCTTTAGTGAGTGCGATTCCGTAATGCTGGCAGATAAAAGAGGCCTTCTGGGATTTTTCGGCAAACCAGTACAATTCATCTTCTGGAAAATAAGGTTTTTTATAGCGCCCGAAAGGAACGTTAAACTCGCCCCGTGAGTTATAGCGGCAAAGGCCATTATAACAGTGGCGATTAAGGTACAGAAACAACACACTGCGATAGAATGGGTCTTTACTGTTGTTGAACTCTTCTCTCAAGTGATAGAAGATCTCAGACGTGTTGAACTCTGGTGAAAATAAGGGACGGACATGATCAATAAATTCATCCGCACTGGATTTTACTGTGTTGTACAGGTTGATTAGATCACTGTTGATATCTGATAAGATGTAAGAATCATAATCGGTATTCAGGAATACCGAACCTGCGCCAACAAATGGCTCAATTAAGCGCTCGCCCTCTGGCAGATAACGTTTAATGTCATCCACCAAAGGGTATTTTCCACCGGCCCATTTTAAGAAAGCGCGTTTTTTTTTCATGCCGTCAAATAAAGTATTCAATAATTTCAGAGCCGCAGATTGTACTCTGTTTAGGACAGCATATCAGCGCCTAATAAAAATAGTTTTATTTTTTCAGATCTTGATGAACCTGTTGTAGTTTTCTCACCCAAGGTTTTTGAGTCTGAATGTCTGTAGGGAGTAAAGAAATTGCCTTTTTGGCCTCAGAAGCGGAGTTGTAGCTACCGTAGATCAAAATAAACCATGTCTTATCATTACGTTTGGTTTCATAAACCTTGTAGTTGGCAAGGTTATTCTTTTTTGCAAAAGCGATCAAAGTATCAGAGCGACTAGCGCTACTCAATTGAAGTGTAAACCGATTTGCAGGTACTTTCAGTAAATCACCTGCTGCATTTGCAACACTCTGCTTATTTGCCTGATGATCGATGAGGGCAGGTTTAGCTGTTTCCTTGTGTTGCTTGTCTGTTTTTTCTATTTTGGGAGATGCAACCTTTTCCGTTTTTTTCTGTTCTTCCCTCGGTGTTACTGTTTGTTTTAATGGGTTATTTTGTGATGATGACAGATTTTTTTGCACGCTATCGTTAATGTTGCTCTGTTGTTGATTTAAAGCATCAGAAATATCGCCAGGTAACTCTATGCGTTGGTTGTAGCCACCCGTTCCGGTTGTTGCAGGAGCGGGATCTTGACTAGGAGTACTGCTGATTGGTGGCATACCGATTTCGCGCGGATTATTTGTTGACGAAGTCGATGTGGCAGGTTCAGATGGATTTCCCTGCATACTATTTTGCGCATTTGTTGCTTGCGTGTTAGTAGAAGATGATGGAGAGCCTGACAGATCGATATTTTTCTCGACTGAATTCGGTGATCGCTGTTTTTCATGCTCGGTTGGGGATTTTAGGGCAGAACTAATAGCGATAATCAGTAATAAAAGTACCAGGATACCGATCCCAATCATCATTTGTTGACGTGATACTGCCAGCTTTGGGCGCTGGTTTTGAGTTCGTGATCTCTGAGGGCGGCGATCAGAAGCGTCAGGTTTAAATTCGTTTTTTGTTTCTTGCTTATTTTCTGATTTTAATTCGTCCATATACCCTCCCAGCCGAGATAATACTGCCAATTACTATTCTATAGGTTTTGTCTATAGATTTGGTCTATAGGTTTGGCAGCCTGACCTAACTAAAACCGATAATAAAACTGATAGTGTATTATACCCTTTGTCTTTCAGGTTGCCTCTTTGTTGGCGGCAAATTGAAAGCTATCAGGTGTATCTATCAATGTAGCTATTTTATAGCAAACAGCTAGAGAATGATGGAGCAATCTCTGCAACGTCGAATGGCATCCAATATGACGTCAGTACTGATATCAGAACGAAGTTCTGCTTCCCCTATCACCTTAGGCAAAATCAGGCGAAGTTTACCCGCTGATACTTTTTTATCACGCATCATGTGAGGTAAATAATCTTCAGGGGACATTATTGCCGGGCCGTGAACGGGTAGTTTTGCTCTTTCCAGCAAGTTGATGATGCGTTGTGTATCCTGACTGGAAAATGTTCCGACAAGTTCAGAAGCTCGTGCAGCCATTACCATACCCGCAGCGACAGCTTGACCATGCAGCCAGACGCCATAACCCATTTCCGCTTCAATGGCATGTCCGAAAGTATGGCCGAGATTTAATAAAGACCGCATTCCACTGCGTTCATATTCATCTGCTGCGACGACAAATGCCTTCAATTCACAGCAACGACGGATACAGTAAGCCATTGCTTGATGATCAAGAGTGATTAATTTCTCAATATTATCTTCAAGCCAGCTAAAAAACTCACCATCCAGAATCACACCATATTTGATCACTTCCGCTAATCCGGCATACAACTCTTGGGCTGGTAAGGTATTTAAACAATTGAGATCAATGACAACGGAGGCGGGTTGGTAAAAAGCCCCAATCATATTTTTACCAAGGGGATGGTTGACCCCTGTTTTTCCGCCAACGGAAGAGTCAACCTGAGAAAGTAGAGTGGTGGGTATCTGAATGAAACGAACGCCGCGTTGATAGCTGGCGGCAGCAAACCCCGTCATATCACCGATGACACCACCACCGAGAGCGATAAGCGTTGTGTCACGACTGTGATTATTTTCCAATAAGGCAGAAAATATGTCATTGAGCACAAAAAGTGATTTGTATTGTTCACCGTCAGGCAAGATAACTTCATTTACCTGAAGACCCATACTCTGCAATGTGGATTTTACCTGTTCAAGATACAGGGGGGCCAGTGTTTCATTGGTCACTATCATGACCTGCTGACCAGATTGCAGGGGCTTGAATGCTTCACTGCTGGAAAACAGCCCTTGGGCGATGGTAATCGGATAGCTTCTTTCACCTAACGTAACAATCACTTGTTCCATATCAGCTTTCGCCTTATCGTGTGCTGCGGAGCGAGTCCGCAAAGATCAATTTTTTTCCAATAGCTCAATAATTTGGTTAGCTACAACTTTGGCACTTTGCTCATCTGTACGTATAGTCAGGTCAGCAATTTCCTCATAAAGAGGATTGCGCTCATCAGCCAGATTTTCTAAAACTTCACGTGCTGGTGCATCAACTTGAAGTAAAGGGCGTTTTTTGTCGCGCTGGGTACGAGCTAACTGTTTTTCTATGGTTGTTTCTAAATAGACGACTACACCACGGGCAGACAGACGATTGCGGGTTTCTTTTGATTTAACTGAACCACCCCCAGTTGCCAATACAATGCCTTGTTTCTCAGTCAGTTCGTTAATTATTTTTTCTTCGCGTTCACGGAAGCCTTCTTCGCCTTCCACATCGAATACCCAGCCCACGTCAGCTCCGGTACGTCGCTCAATTTCTTGATCAGAGTCGTAAAACTCCATATTGAGTTGCTGAGCTAACTGACGACCAATAGTGCTTTTGCCGGCACCCATAGGCCCAACCAGAAAGATATTGCGTTTCTCTGCCATGTTTTTGGTATTACTAAGATATTTGTTAATGATAACCCGCCCCGCCAATCAGATTAGCCGCGGGACCTAAACTGAAACCTCATGAGTGAGAATGTGAGATCAGATAGAAAAATTATCTCAATACATCAGCCTATATTGCAACTATATAAATTTGCACGAACCTGTGAAGTGAGGTTCATGCTTTTTCGGCTGATTATGATCCACCTGTGTATATTCCGATAGGCTCTTACTGGTGATGAGAGACCTGCTCACTCAATTAGGTAAACCTTGTATGCTAAATTACTCTCAGCGTCAAATCCATAAACAGGTCAGACCAAGAAAAATAACCAGCAATATGGTAGAAAAAGCACAGAGACCTTTATCAACTGACTGATAAATATGTATATATTTTCATTTGATCAAATATTGTCCAGTTGAGGTGTAATAAAAATTACGAGCTCCCTTCGACTATGCCGTTCTCCTTGCTGGCTAAATAATGATCCCAACAGAGGAATGTCTGATAAGTAAGGAACTTTTTGTGTGCTGGCGCCTTTTTTCTGTTGGAAAATTCCACCCAGAATGAGAGTTTCGCCGTTTCTGACGGTAACTTGTGTCATAATTTCCTGTTTATCGATAGCCAGATTTTCATTTCCTCCCTGATTAATAGGAAGGCCGGGCGCATTTTGACTGATTTTCAACATTAACCGGATTTTTCCTTGCCTTAAGATGTGTGGAGTCACTTCCATGCCTAATACTGCCTCCTTAAATTGAATCGTTGTTTTGTTTTTATTCTGAACGAGATAAGGGATATCAGAACCCTGTTTGATACTGGCAGGTTGTTGATGTGAAGCAATCAGACGTGGGCTGGCGATGATATCCAGTTGATTTTCCTGCTCCAGGGCGCTGAGTTCCATTTCTAACAGATTTGCATGGATGCGGGCAGTGTTCAGTACCAATCGGTGGCTTTGATTTCCTGCGGGCTGATGCAGGTTCAAGCGGTTGAGGCCGAGTGAGCGATTTTGTGGATCGGCTGCGATACCCCAGTGAATACCTAGCTCATGTAACGCTTCTCTGCTGCTCGTGACAATATGGGCTGTGATTTGCACTTGCTGTTGTGGTGTATCCACTTCTTTCAGCCAGTTTTTGATGCGAGTGATAGCATCAAACTTATCTTCTAATATCAAACTATTCGTTAAATTATCATGTTCCACTTTTCCCCATTTTGTCAGTAAGGCAGGGGTGTTTTTTTGTAATTGCTCTGTTATTTGTCCGGCATCCGCGTATTGCAGAGGAATAACCTGATATTCTATTTCTTGTTCTTCTTGATCTGTCGGGAAGAACTGAACTTCTTCATCTGCGATATTTTTTGGTGGCTGAAAAGGGTCTCTCACTGTCATTGAATAAGCTGTTTCTTCCGGTTCTATTTCTTCGGCGAAACAGGAAACAGCCAGGAGCAGGAAGGCCAGTAAAGCAAAAGCACGACGATTCATCATTTTTCCTCATAGCCAATATCTTTCAGCACCATACGGACAGTCAAACTGTTATCGGCGGGTGTGATTGTGAGATGTTTTATCAGCAAGATAGGTTGTAATTGCTGAATCTCATTGATGAAACGGAGTAATTGTTCATAGGTCAGTGACAGTATGATATGCCATAAAACTTGATCACCTTCCTTGATGCTCTTCCATTCCATGAGTTGACTCCCGGAATTGACTAAAGGCTGGTGGAGTCGTTTAAGTACGGTAGTTTTTAGCGGCGATGGGATGTGACTGTTCTGGCCGAGTTTGACTGTTATTTGTTGGATCTGCTGGTGGAGCTCAGTTAGGTTAGGTAATGCGGAAAATTGGTTTTGAGACAAGGCCAGATCATTTTTTTGTTCTGTCAGTTTAACTTGAAGAGAATGAATGACATCTTCACTCTTTTGCCAAACAAAAAAATAGAAGCCCAATATAAGAGGAACGATCACCAATTGCTGCAATAAAAATAACTGCCATATGGGGCGAAATAACCACACAAGATAATTATTTTTCATTTCTGTCTCCCATCAACCAGTCTGCATCAATGGTGAATACCTTGAGATAATCTTCAGATGTGGTGGTCATTTTTTTCAATTGGACATTGATAAGTGAGGTATGACTCGTCAAGTTATCCAGTAAATTGGAGACATCTTCATAACTTTGGCTGTTGGCTGCAAAAACTAATTGCCCGGTGTCATCACTGAAAGCAGTAAGCCAGCTTTTCTCCGGTAATAAATGGGGAAGTTGGCGAAATAGCTGTAAATATCGTTGATTCTGTTCCATGAAAATCTGTTTTTTCCTTAACTGTTGGGTCAACTGATGGTGATAATGAACCGCTTGTTCTGTTTCACTGATAATTTGTTTTACTTGCTCAAGTTGCTGGCTATTTTGGGCAAATTGAACGTGATATTGTTCGATTTCCTGCTGCTGTTGTATTGAGATAAATATGCAAAAAGCCCCCCATAGAATCAATTGCAGGCCAAGAAACAATCCCCATTTCCAGTATTGGCGTTTAAGTTTTGCCTGACGCCAAGGCAAGAAATTAACCTGATACATCATTGGTCATCCGGTCTGAGAGCCAGCCCGGCAGCTATAACGAAAGCATCTGTTTGTGTCGGCAACGGAGGCTGATAATGGCGAAATGCTGCCAGCATATGCCAGGCATGAACGGGTTCTTTAGGTTCGGTTTGCTGTTTTTCTTTATTGATATCAGTAAATTGTTCGTCACTGTAATAAATGGTGTGGTTTTTACTCTCCATTGTCATGGGTAACTGGCTAATAACTTGTGTCAGGAATGGATGAGACTGGGTTGAGATCAATCCATAATTAAAAGGGAGATTAGCTGGAGAGACCCATAGCCAGTCAGTTATCCGTTTATGGATCAACCAACTGTCATTGGGAATACCGGCAGATTCTGCTGCATAACGTAATGCACAGGGTGCAATATCAATGGCATCAGGGAATAAACCAATTTCTGCGAGTAGTTCAATCCAGAAGTTGAGATCTTTTTGTCGGGTTGCACTGATGCAGATTTGCTGACCATGAACCCGATAATCCAGGGCAAGATCAGTGACAGGAAATTGTTTTTCAGCGTTGGCGTGAACAAACCATCCGAGTTCAGGTTCCTGTAATGAGATATGGTGAGGCAAAGCGATCTGTTTCTGTAAGGTTTGCTGAACAGGCAGTGCCAGCCTTAATTTAATCTTGTTAGGTAATATTTGACGCCATTGCATTAAAATATGCTGTAATTTTTCAGGGTGCTGTAACCATCCTCCTGAGACAGTGCCGTGTGGTGTGTCTTTTAATAATGGTATTTCATTAAATAAAGGTATCTTATTAAATAAGGAGTATTGCCAGCAATGACGGAGTTGCCAGCCATTGCGGCGTTTAATAGCCGCGATTGCCCGAATGTAATGTTCATGGATATCCAATCCGATATACCATTTTGATGGGTACATATTGTGATCTCCTTATCAGTGATGAGTGACAAGTTGTTATTAATGAAAGGACATATTCATTGTGTTGTATAGCCTTTATACTACGTACTAATCGTTTATAAATTGCCTCATTAACATGGCGTGAGAAATTTCAGGTGAAGTTCATAAAGTATTTTTTGATCCTTGTCGTTGTTTGCATTTTATTGGGAACCGTCTCGATTTTGGGTTTGTACAAATATATCGAACCACAGTTGCCAGATGTCGCGACTTTAAAGGATGTCCGATTACAGACACCAATGCAGGTATTCAGTGCTGATGGTGAACTTATTGCCCAATATGGTGAAAAACGTCGTTTGCCGCTGACCTTGTCCGAAATACCGCCTTTAATGGTGAAAGCCTTTATTGCCACGGAAGATAGTCGTTTTTATGAACATCATGGTGTTGATCCGATAGGTATTATCCGTGCGGCCTCAGTTGTGATGACTTCTGGTCATGCTTCTCAGGGGGCAAGTACTATTACTCAGCAGCTTGCGAGAAACTTTTTCCTCAGTCCGGAAAAGACTTTGATACGTAAGGCTAAAGAAGCGTTTCTGGCGATTAAAGTTGAGCAACTGTTAACCAAGAATGAAATTCTTGAGCTATATCTCAACAAAATCTACCTTGGTTATCGTGCTTATGGTGTTGGTGCCGCGGCACATGTCTATTTTGGCAAGAACGTTAATGAATTGACTTTGGGTGAAATGGCGATGATTGCCGGATTGCCGAAAGCGCCTTCTACCTTTAACCCACTCTATTCTCATGAACGGGCGCTTAATCGCCGCAATGTGGTATTGGGGCGTATGCTGGAGGAGGGATACATCACTCAACAGCAATATTATCAGGCAAGAAGTGAAAAATTAATTGCCCGTTACCACACTCCGCAAATTGTTTTCTCTGCCCCTTACCTGACTGAAATGGTAAGGCAGGAAATGATTAACCGTTATGGTGAAAATGCCTATACGGATGGCTATAAGGTCTATACCACGATTACACGCAAATCCCAACTGGCGGCTGTTGATGCTGTTCGTACCAATGTGATTGATTATGATGTCCGTCATGGTTATCGCGGTGCTCAGGAAGTGTTGTGGAAAGCTGGCCAACCAGTATGGAGCCAGTCTCAGATCATCAATAAACTGAAAACTTTGCAGAAATATGATCCTTTGTTGCCTGCCGTTGTGACGAAATCCAATGCAACTCAGGCAGAAGCCATGTTGACGGATGGCAGTAAAGTTGAACTGACTATGGCGGGAGTTCGCTGGGCGCGTCGATTCAAGACTGACAATCTGCAAGGGCCTGTACCGCAAAGTGTTAATGAAGTCATTCGAGCTGGTGAACAGATTTGGGTCAGGAAAGTCAATAATATCTGGTGGCTGGCTCAATTACCGGAAGTTAATGCTGCGCTGGTTTCTATCAACCCGATGAATGGTGCGATAGAAGCATTGGTCGGTGGATTTAATTTTGAATTGAGTAAATTTAACCGCGTAACTCAATCGTTGCGTCAGGTTGGCTCTAATATCAAACCGTTCCTGTATACCGCTGCGATGGATAAAGGTCTGACACTGGCATCGTTGCTTAACGATGCACCTATCAGCCGTTGGGATGCAGGCGCAGGTACTGACTGGCGTCCAAAAAACTCTCCACCAACCTATGATGGCCCAATTCGTCTGCGTCAGGGATTGGGGCAATCCAAGAACGTGGTGATGGTGCGTGCTATGCGTGCAATGGGTGTTGATTATGCTGCTGATTACCTAAAACGCTTTGGTTTGCCGGGTGAAAATGTTGTCCGCACGGAGTCGCTGGCATTGGGATCTCCTTCTTTCACGCCAATGCAATTAGTGCGTGGTTATGCAGTGATGGCGAATGGTGGTTATCTGGTCGATCCTTATTTCATTAATAAAATTGAGAATGACGAAGGAAAAGTCCTGTTTGAAGCGAAGCCGAAGATTGCTTGTCCACAGTGTACCGATATTCCTGTGATTTATGGTGATACCGCCCGTTCCATTGAATTGTCCGAAGATTCGATTGAAAACGTAGCTCATTCCAATCTTTCGGCTGAGCCAGCTTTACCTCAGCCGAATCTGGAAAGCGTAGCGCCTAATGTGAATACCGATGATCAGCAGTATGCTCCGCATGTTATCAGCACACCGTTGGCGTTTCTGATCCATGACGCTTTGAAAACCAATATTTTTGGTGAGCCGGGCTGGATGGGAACAGGCTGGCGTGCTGCTCGTGATTTGAAACGCCGTGATATTGGTGGCAAAACCGGGACAACCAACAGCTCGAAGGATGCGTGGTTTTCAGGTTATGGGCCAGATAGGGTTGCGACGGTCTGGATTGGTTTCGATGAGCACAGTAAAAGTCTGGGACGCACACCTGCTCTGAAAGGGGAAGGTGGAGCGAAAACAGCGCAGCCAATTTGGGATGATTTCATGAAGATGGCATTGGAAGGTGTTGCGGAGAAAGTGATGGAACCGCCAGAAGGTATTGTGTCTGTCACAATTGATCGGGCGACAGGCAAGCTCTCCAATGGAGGGACAAATACCCGTAAGGAATATTTTATTGAAGGTACGCAGCCAACAGAATATGCCGTACCAGAGGCGGGAACGACAGTGATAGAGAATGGCGAAAGCCATGAGCTGTTCTGATTATTTTTAAATACCAGCACTTAGGTATAATCACGTAGGTAGTAAATAGAGATAAAAGGCTCTGTCAGATAACTGACGGAGCCTTTTATTATTAATTTAAAGAATATAATAAATATGTTTATTTATTATTTTTAATAAAGTTAAAGATTTTTTAATGTATATTAGGTAATGGTGTTTAATTGATTTTATATCGTCATAAGAAATGGGCATTAAATATCACGATCTTCAATGCCCTCTCATCATCTTGCTACATACCTGCTGTAAGTGTAGTCCTAGCGTTTTTCATTTAGATATCGTTGTGCAAAAAATAAAGCGCTGATGTTTCTGGCTTCGTTAAAATCGGGATGTTCCAATAGTGACATCATATCTGTTATTGGCCAGCAAACCTGCACCAGAGGTTCCGGTTCATCTCCTTCCAGATTTTCGGGATAGAGATCTTGTGCAATGACAATGTTCATTTTGCTGGAAAAATAAGAGGGAGCCATAGTCAGTTTTGTCAGTAGTTCAAGCTTTTTTGCTCCTAATCCTACTTCTTCCTTTAACTCACGGTTGGCGGCTTCAAGGATACTTTCCCCCGCATCAATTGCTCCCTTAGGAAAACCTAACTCATATTGCTCAATACCAACGGCGTACTCACGTATCAGGAGTAACTCATCACCAATCACTGGAATGATAAGGACTGCTTCATGATTAGCAGGCTTCATGCGCTCATAAATACGTCTGGCACCATTACTGAATTCAAGATCAACGGACTGGATGTTGAATAGACGAGAATGGGCAATATCACTTATATTCAATATCTTAGGCTTTTTCAGATCAATCATGCTTGCCCCTGGCAGTTATTGCGCATTAGTCAATTGAAAAATAATCCATCCAATCAGCTCATGGCACTTGGGAAATACAATTTTTGTAGTGACATTGGATGTGAATCCAAACTCTGCTTTAATATGGCCGATTATGCTAGTAAATGATAGCGATTATCGCTTGTATGTATTTTTGTTACTATTTTACTCTTGCACAAAAAAACTTCTTTTTACGAGCGGGTATGAGAAAATTTATATAACATTTTGTAAATAAAATTAAAAATAGGAAGCGAGAATAGGAATAACCTGATTCTGAGTGATTCTTTAGATTGTTATTTTGTCAGCCTCTGTATTGCTTTATGGGCGTGGAGAAAAAATGAGCTCACTGGTCATTATATTGGCTATTTTTATCGTTAGCCTGACTATAATGGCTTCCTTTCTGACTTTCAGATGGAGGCGTTCTGATAACGCGCGTTACTTGTCATTGATGGCTAAAGCAGCTAGCCGCAAGCTAAGTGCGGATGAATCTCAAGCTATTGAGTCTTATCTGAAAAATATCCTGCCCAAAATGAAATCAGACAGGAGCTATATGTCCGGCTGTCCGGCGTTGCCGGTCAGAAATGATACGGTTTATACCATTAGCCATACCATAACCCGTTTTTCCGCTGCTTCAGAAGAAGCGCAGCATTGGCGCTATTATGTTGATGAAACGGAAATACATTTTCCTGCAATGCTTGAGCCGTTTGTTAATCAGCGGAATACGGTAGACATTGTTCAAACTTCTTCGATACCGCTCGTTATTGCAGTGAATGGTCATTGTTTGACAGATTATCAGCAGAATCTGAACATCCCCAATTTTAAGAAAACGGAACACGCTTCAATTCAGAAGAATGGTAATTCGAATGCCAACTTGTTGTATGTACGTAAGGAAACGCCAGAAGAGTATCGTCTGCGTCACTCAACAGGTATTCAGGAAGGGGTTCTGATGTGCATGGGGCTTTCCTTATTGTTTCTGGCTCTTTTTGTACCTGTCCTTCTATTGCCGTGGCTAATATTGGTTTCTGTTCTGCTTATACTTGCCAGTTTTTGGCCGCTTTTCAGGTGGCCATCTTCTCGTAATTTATTAAATATAAATTGCTTTAGCGGGATATTAAAACGCTGGGGTGTTTTCAGTGAATTTGAGCCGGAACACAAAAAAAATATCTCATTGGGCGGAATTGACCTGATTTATCCCGCTCACTGGGAGCCGTACCTTGCTCATGAGCTTGACCAAAATACTGATGTGGATATGTACTCCAGTTGCCATGTTGTGCGGCAGGGGCGTTATCTTTCGTTGCATGAGGAAGAGAAACACTATCCCTACCAACGTTATCGAAAGAACCAGATGTTGGTGGTTTTTTCTGTTTTAGCTATGTTATTACTGTACTTTTATCAACCCGCCAGTTTATCTATGCGGCTGAGTTTCGCATGGCTGCACGGTAGTAATACCAAGGTTATTACCAGCGTCAATGAACTACTAAATATGCCACTTCGGGAAGGGGATGTACTGAGAGTTAAAGGTACAGGAATGTGTTACATGCCCCCTATGCTGGATACTTTTCCCGGTCAGAATGGGCTCTCTTTTGCTCCATTTAACTGTTTTGGTATCTATTGGAATAATGGCAGCGCATTACCCAGACCGGAATCAGAAATTATTAATAAAGCATCAGCATTGCTCACAACAGTTAATGAGCAACTACGCCCAATGGAAAATAGCCGGAAATCGAATTCCAATCTGAATGAAGTGATTGCTAAATCGGGAATGATACTACTCGATAATTTTTCTCAAATCATTTTGAATACTCAGGCACTTTGTCAGAAGGACATGGATTGCAATCGTCTAAAAAATGCCCTGATTAATCTGGGTAATGGCAAAGATTGGGATGATCTTTTGTATCGGGCAGAAAAAGGAAAATTGAAAGGAACCAAAGTATTATTACGCTCTGTGAGTGCTGATGCATTGGGAAAACTTGTTGATGCCACCACTTCCTCATTTATTTACCGGGAAATTGATAAAGTGAGTATTCTCATAAACAGCCCTCCACCGGGAGGTGTTTTGCTGATTAGTGATGAAGATCGCCCACTGGTTGAATATCCGCTTGCGCCGATCATTTTTTATGAGTACACCGCTTTGCAACAATGGGGGGAATTGCTACGGCTGGCGAATATATTGACGCATATACCATTTGAAACCGAAGGTATTGTGACGGGGTTATCTGAAGATGCTAATGGTACTCGTCATATCATGTTACATAGTGAACCTGATTCTATAACGTTGATTCGTTATCTGGGCAGTTGCCTCTTTTTAGCCGTAATTATGGCGACATTGATTGTTAATAGCATATTGGTTATTAAGAAAAAACAAAAAAACAGTCAGCGTCTTGTGCGGATCAGACAGTACTATGACAATTGTTTCAATCTGAAACAACCGCCGATGAATTAGTGATAATCACGCGGGCTATGTTACCCTAAATTTGTCTTTAGCCGGCTAGCTTTAATCAGAAAGAACAGAGAGAAACAACCATGCCTAATTCAGACAATGATCAAGCTGTTCGCCTTGATAAGTGGCTGTGGGCTGCCCGTTTTTACAAGACCCGTTCCATCGCGCGTGAAATGATTGATGGAGGAAAAGTCCATTATAATGGGCAGCGGAGTAAGCCGAGTAAACTGGTTGAGTTGAACGCAGCAATTAAATTGCGTCAGGGCAATGATGAGAAAACAGTAACAGTTTTGGCATTGAGCGGACAAAGGCGCAGTGCCACAGAAGCTCAACAGCTTTATCAGGAAACAGAAGAAAGCATCATTAATCGGGAAAAGATGGCTTTGGCCCGTAAAATGAACGCGTTGACGATGCCACATCCTGATCGCCGTCCAGACAAGAAAGAACGGCGTACCCTGATTAAATTCAAGAACACAAAATTTAATGAGTCGGAATAACCGTCTCAGTGAAATGAGAGAGATTTATGATTAAGCATGACCAATTACACCGCTTTTTATTTGAAAGCCATTCTGTCAGGGGAGAACTTGTTTCTGTAAGTGAGACTTACCAGCGAATGCTGGAGAATCACCATTTTCCCCAACCTGTACAGCAATTGTTGGGTGAGTTGTTGGTCGCCACCAGTCTGTTGACTGCCACATTGAAATTCAACGGGGATATCACAGTACAAATTCAAGGTGATGGGCCTGTTAAGTTGGCGGTCATTAATGGAAATAACCGCCAGCAAATGCGCGGTACTGCGCGCATTGATGGTGATGTCAATGCTGCAAGTTGTCTGCGTGATATGGTTGGTAATGGTTATATGGTCATTACCATTACACCAACAGAAGGTGAACGTTATCAAGGTGTAGTCGCATTGGAAGGAGAGACGCTGGCTGAATGTTTGGATGCTTACTTCAAACAGTCAGAACAATTGCCGACCCGTTTGTTTATCCGAACTGGCATGCAGGATGGCAAAATGGCGGCTGGTGGTATGTTATTGCAAATCCTGCCGGGTGCACAGGCAGGCAGTGATGATATGCTTGACCATCTGGTTCAACTGACTGCGACCATCAAAGGCGAAGAGTTGTTTACGCTGGATGTGAAAGAAATTCTGCATCGTCTTTATCATGAAGAAGATGTTACTCTGTATGAACCTCAGCAGGTTGAGTTCCGTTGCACCTGCTCTCACCAACGTTGTGCTGATACTCTGGTAACATTACCGGAAGCGGATCTGCAAGATATTCTTCATCAAGATGGCCAAATTGACATGGAATGTGAATTCTGTGGTATGCACTATATTTTTGATGAGAAGGCGCTTAACGAAATTAAAATAGCGAAAAAAGAACAATTACATTAACTGTATTTATGATTTATTTTTAGAGGGCGTATAAATACGTCCTTTTTATTATTTAAAAATTTTTATTTCGTGTTCTATGTCTCATATAAGCCTAAAAAAATAATATAATTTCAATTTTTTGATAACAATCGCTGTTAATTAGTCATAATTATTTATTATTTCTGAGAGAGATAGAGATGAAATCTAACTGATCAGGAGCAATAAATAAATGAGCGTTACAGGCATTACTGTGCAGGAACTTATGGTTTATGGTATTCGTGATGTAAGCGAAGTTATTTATAACCCAAGTTATGAATTGTTATTCTCTGAAGAAACGAAATCCTCTTTACAAGGATATGAGAAAGGAACATTGACCAATCTTGGTGCTGTTGCAGTAGATACTGGGATCTTCACAGGGCGTTCTCCTAAAGACAAATATATTGTGCGCGATGAGGTGACTCGCGATACGGTATGGTGGGCAGATCAGGGAAAAGGTAAGAACGATAATAAACCGCTCAGTCAGGAAACTTGGTCTCATCTTAAAGGATTAGTCACTCAGCAGCTTTCAGGCAAACGTTTGTTTGTGGTTGATGCTTTCTGTGGGGCGAATGCGGATACTCGTCTGAAAGTACGTTTCATCACAGAAGTGGCGTGGCAGGCACATTTTGTCAAAAACATGTTTATTCGCCCATCTGATGAAGAGCTTATTGATTTTACGCCTGATTTTATTGTGATGAACGGGGCGAAATGTACTAATCCACAATGGAAAGAGCAGGGACTGAATTCTGAAAACTTTGTTGCTTTTAACCTGACAGAACGGATGCAGTTGATCGGCGGTACTTGGTACGGTGGTGAAATGAAAAAAGGGATGTTTTCAATGATGAACTACCTGTTGCCATTGAAAGGCATTGCTTCCATGCACTGTTCTGCCAATGTGGGTGAGGATGGTGATGTTGCTGTTTTCTTCGGCCTTTCTGGTACGGGAAAAACCACGCTTTCTACTGATCCGAAACGTAAATTGATCGGTGATGATGAACATGGCTGGGATGACGACGGTGTGTTTAACTTTGAAGGTGGTTGCTATGCAAAAACCATCAACCTGTCGAAAGAAGCTGAGCCCGATATTTATCACGCCATTCGCCGCGATGCTCTACTGGAAAACGTCACGGTACTGGCAGATGGTACTGTTGATTTCAATGATGGTTCAAAAACAGAAAACACTCGTGTTTCTTATCCTATCTACCATATCGAAAATATTGTTAAACCTGTCTCAAAAGCAGGTCATGCAACTAAAGTTATTTTCCTGACTGCTGATGCTTTTGGGGTACTTCCTCCTGTTTCCTGCCTGACTCCAGAGCAGACTCAATATCATTTTCTGTCTGGTTTTACAGCAAAACTGGCGGGAACAGAGCGTGGTGTAACAGAACCAACGCCAACTTTCTCTGCATGTTTTGGGGCGGCATTCCTGTCATTACACCCGACTCAGTATGCAGAAGTGCTGGTCAAGCGTATGCAGGCATCCGGTGCGAAAGCCTATTTAGTTAATACGGGTTGGAATGGCACTGGCAAACGAATCTCTATCAAAGATACCCGAGCGATTATCGATGCGATCTTAAATGGCGATATTGAAGATGCGGATACCATTGAATTGCCGATTTTTGATGTGGCTGTACCAACAACATTATCGGGCGTTGATACGGGTATCCTCGATCCACGCAACACGTATACAGATAAATCTGAGTGGGATGCGAAAGCCAAAGATTTGGCACAGCGTTTCATTGATAACTTTGACAAATATACAGATACCGCTGCTGGTGCAGCATTGGTAAACGCAGGGCCGAAGCTGTAAGAGACTCAGATTAGCTGGATTAAACAAGGTGGGACTGCGGTCTCACCTCAGATTAAGAATAACGGGGTTTTTTGTCAGGGTGTCTCTTATTACTTGAAATTGTCATCAATTTGGCGGCAGATCGAACAATAAAATTTCACTCTGTTGGTCAACGGTTATCTGAATGTCGGATTCATCCCAGATAGCGATACCATCGCTGGTAGTTGCTTGTATACCATTGATAGCTACTTTACCGTGAACCACTTGAATCCATATTTTTCGCGATTTTTCTATATGATATTCGTATTTTTCACCATTTTTCAATGCCCAGCGCCATAACGTCATATCCTGAAAGATCTTCAATGAACCACAACGGGCATCGGGAGAAAGTACTAACTGATGATTTTCTTGTGTATCAAAGCGGCGTTGTTCATAGCGAGGAGGCAGACCATTTTCTTCTGGCATGATCCAGATTTGGTATAGGTGAAGCGGTTTATCATTATGTGGGTTGTATTCAGAGTGGCGGATACCTGTGCCCGCGCTCATAATCTGGAACTCTCCTGCTGATATTTGCCCCAGATTTCCCATACTATCTTGATGTTCCACTGTACCGGAAAGCACATAGGTCAGAATTTCCATATCATGGTGAGGATGCATACCAAATCCTTGTCCTGCGTCAATCACATCTTCATTAATGACTCTCAGAGATGAGAAACCCATAAAATTGGCATCATAATAATGAGAAAATGAAAAAGTGTGCCAGCTATCCAGCCAGCCATGATTGGCGTGGCCTCGTGCTGAAGCTTTACGTAGGTAAATCATTTTCAAAATCCTTCAGTGTTTTTTGTAGTCTAGTTGAAGGAATTAAATATGAAATATGAGAAATTTAATCTGAAGTATCAAATTATTTGAATAATTAAAACAGGATACTAAGAATAAAAAAAAGCCAGCATGAAGTTGCTGGCTATAAAAGTAAACACTGGAAGCAATGTGAGCAATGTCGTACTTTCACATGACCCTGAAGGTGGTGCACTGAAAGTAATAATAATGATAATCGTTCTCAATATCGTTTGTAAAGCGTTTTTTTAATCAAATTTCGTTTTTAAATTTCAATAAGGAAAATGATATGTTACCCAAGTTACCACAAGATATTGATTGCTTTATCGGCAATGCTGCCTTAATCCCTGATGAAATCGGTGAATCCCCTAGCAGTGTCTATAGTTTTATTCGGGGTAACGATCGCTTTTTTCTCAAGTATTCTCCCATCGTTTATGCAAATACGACTTATAGTGTCATGCGGGAGGCTTCAGTGCTGAATTGGCTTAATGGTCGCCTGAATGTGCCGGAAGTTGTGTGTGTTGCAGAGAATTCAGAAGGGGAGTTTATGATCACACGTTGTTTACCCGGAGAGCCGTTGTACACACGGATAAATGCTCATCAACCTGTTCTGGAACTGTTTCATGAAGCTGTTCGTCAGATACAGGCTGTATCCATAATCGATTGCCCGTTCGACTCTGGGGTTAATTTTCGTCTTCAGGAACTGGAGTATTTGTTGGATAACAATTTGTGTGCTGAAGAATATGACCTTGGACAATGGCCGGGAATAGCGACTCCACACGATTTACTGGCACGTCTTCATGCTACGTTACCGAGTGAGGAAAAGGTATTTTCCCATGGAGATCTTTGTGACTGCAATATCTTCGTTGATGCACATGACGAATTGTACTTCCTTGATCTTGGCCGAGGCGGAATTGCAGATCGCTGGCTGGATATTGCATTTGTTCATCGCAATTTACTTGAGATGGTTTCAATAAGTGCAGCTACCAGATTTCTGGATACGCTTGGCGGTCTTGATAACTCAGCCAAGCGCGTGTTCTTCAAGCAATTAGATGAATTATTCTAACCTGGTAGGCATTCACTTAGCTGATGTAGGAGTGAATGCTCCGTAGTTTTCTCCAATTCCATTTGGTATAGGTTTTGTGTACTGATGTCAGAAAATTGATACGGTGTTGATTGATAACCCCGTAACCAGAGCAGAAACCACCCTGTATGTACATCAGGACATAGCCCGGCGAAGCGAAATCCACCTTTTTTTAACTGTGGATATAACTTCAATGCCTTTTCACACGCAGGAAGTCTTAAATAGATTAACTGGTTGGCAGGGTAATCTATGATTTCCGATAAGAAATCAGAATCAACCTCATACGATGTGATCTCCAAACGTCGTCCACTGATTTTAGAACTAATGAGCCTGGCGTTAACTAAATTAGTGTTAAAAACAGAGTGCTCTCCTTGTTGTTCATTGGGTGATGATTCACCAACGTATTGAGCTATCTGGTCGGCCCAGTCTCGCAAGGGATGTGGCCAGTTCAGTTTAGGCAATGGAAATGCTTTAAGAGGCAAAATACCTTGTACAATACTTTCAGGCTCTGCTAACCCGAATGGTGAATCAACATAGTCCAGCATCAGTGCTGTCGAGTAAAAACCCAGGTTTTGTGCTAAATACTGACTTTTCAGGTGCGAACAGACTTGTTTTATCGTCAACAAACTATACTGCTGTTCTTTCGCATAGTGACACAAATAGCGACCCAAAGATTTAGCAATACCTCTGCCTTGAAATCCTGGATACACAGCAACCAACGCTAATTCAGCCTGATTTTGCTGCACAACATCTTTAATCAGCGACGCATGACCAATCAGTTGTCCCTGATAAAAAGCTAAGGCTGAATACCATTTCCCTGTAGTTTGATAGTCATCTATCAATCTGGGCAGATAGATATCAGGATAAACGTATGAATCACCGTAAATTTCACGAAATAATTTGCTGATATGTTTTCCGTCACCTGGTTGATAGTTTCGGACCTGAATAGCAGAAGGAAAAATAGTCATAGATTTCAACCTTCAATGATAATTACGCAGATCCACAACTCGCTGCAATTTACCTGAACGCGGGTGGGTATACATTGCATCGATATTCGTTTGAATGATCTCCAGCATATTTTGGTGGAAGTGAGCGGTGTTCAGTCCGCGGCATGCTGAGAGTATGTTATGGCGGATTTTTTTAATATCGATTGGTTGCGGACTGGCTACTAACAATGTGATTTTGTCTTGTGACGCCTCTTGAGACAGTACCAATTGCCAGGCAATTAACTCTGTTTGTGATGATAACTGGACAGCTAAGTCGTCAGGAAATAGTGAAAGATCACCAATCCTGATCCGATAACCTTGGTTTGCGCGTCCTTGTAGCGCAAACTTACGACATGCCTGTTCTGTCTCACACCAGCAAGCCAAATCACCCGTAGGATAGCGGATCACAGGCATCAGTTTTCTTTGTAAGTTAGTGATAACTAACATACCACGGCGTCCTGGCTCCATGATGGGTTCATGGGTAATCTCATCGATAATTTCTATAATGGTATCTTCGTCGAAAACCCTGTGCTCTCCCGGCTCACATTCTGGGTCGGCAAAGCCGATTAAACCGCCGTCAACACTGGCACAACCAACTGAGCCAAAACGTGCTTGTGGAAAAACCTGACGCATTGCCGTTATTTGTCCTTCAAACAGGCTTTCGCCGCCATACAGAATGGTTTCTACCATCGGTAATGTCTGGCCATTATCTTTCAGATACTGTGCAAAGCGGATGAGCTGGACGGGTACACCCGCCAGCACGTTGATATTGTGGTGCTGAATGTTATATGCCAGCAGCCCATCGTCAACCTTGCAAGTGAAAGGAAATTCCACGACAGGGAATGATGAGTTAGACAGAGCACCATGAATGAATAGCAAACTGGTGTAAAGGTCGCCGGCAAAAAATAGGTTGGCTACCCGATCACCCGGCATCAATTGGCGGGTAATTGCCTTCCCAAATGAATGAATAAATGCTTTCCACTCTTGTTGACTGAAAACTGATAGCCGGCCATCACTGGTTGACCCCCCCGTTTTAAACACATGTCCGTCTTCTAATGGAGCAGTAAGTACTGGCCAAGTTTGTAAATTATCTGAATGGGCCCAGTAACTACCGGGCTTGACCAGTGGCAAATCTTGCAGCGTCCAATTATCCGGGACGGATTCGTAAAGAGTCCGGTAATAAACAGAATGCTCACGTACATGATTAAACAGATCAATTAACATTATGCTTTTATTCATATTCGTTTCACCTAATCAGAACTTACGCAAGTCAATGAACAATGGTGCTTTTCCACTATTGATATTCCGACGAAATTCTGTTGCCGGGGAAAATATAACTTCCAGATTCAGCATCCCTCCTTCAACCACTTCCTTTATTTTTACATTCTCTTTCAGACCTAATAAGTGCTCGCGAACTGCGACAACATCAGGGTTCTCAATTAAGAGTTGAATACTGTTGATCCCTTCATCATTATGATCGATGAGCCATTGCACCGGGGCTTCCAGTTGTTCGGATAATTCAGTCAGATTGATAAAAATACTGCCGATACGTAACAGGGAACCATGACGTCCAACAAGCCGGAAACGTGGTGTCAACTGACCACAAGTACAAGGTTCAGCGATCCAGTATCCGAGATCGCCCAAATCGTAGCGCTGAACAGATTGTGCCTCGCGGTGCCGGGAAGTGAATATCAGACGCCCCGTTTTTCCCTCAGTTACTGGATTATCATCATGAATATTCAGTATTTCTAACCACTGGTTATCAGCCATTAAATGGAAAACACCGTCTTCACTGGCTGCACATCCATGACCTAATGGGCCTGCATCTACTGACCCGTAGACTGCGGAACGTATCAGGGTAATGCCGAACTCATTCAGGAAAGTCTTCTGTTTGACATTCAGTTGTTCTCCACCTAAAAACAGTTTGCGTACGCCACCATATTCACGCAGTTTGTTAGTTTCACTCAGGAACAATCGGTGTATCGTACTTGGCATGCCTACCAGGGTATTAATGCGTTGCTGCACAATTAAATCAGCTATTTCACTGAAATCATCGTCAGTCGGGCCACCCATCGGATATTGAGTGACACCTAGCTTATCCAGAACAGTGAAGAAGCTCATCATTCCACCGTACAGTTTTCCTCCATATAACAGGTTCATGACCCGGTCTGTAGCAGGTTCAAGGCCACAGGCAAACAGGCCGTCGGCTGCTGATTGCATTTGTTTGTGATAATCAGAGTAACTATAAGCGGCCAGCTTAGGTACTCCGCTGCTACCGCCACTGCGGAAAAACAGGCGGCCTTTTTCATTTGGTGTTAATGCCTGAAAATCTGCCTTATTCAAGACAGGCAGGTTATCCAGACCGGGCGGGCGAGGTGGTGGAATATCAAGGTGAGCAGAACCAGCCAAGATATCCGCTGGCAGGCTGACAGAAACTCGTTTGGCGAGGCGTGCCAGTGCATAAACGCCATCGTGCGGCTCACCGCTATAACCGCCGTGCATCTGACCCACAGGGGCAATACGGCTAACTCCCGCAGCAAACAAGGTATGGCTCATTTCTGCAATATGTTCCTGACGGGCAATCAGAGCACAGCTCTGAAGATGGTTACGCCAGGGACGCAGAATGGAACATAGCTGCTGACGAGGTGCCGGACGTAATTGCAATGTGCGGAACAGAGGAGACGCTGCCAGTTCCTGCTCGTGTCGCCAGATTATCCGCCATCCATCAGATTGCCAGAGCTTGCCTCGTACTTGGGTGAATGCGAAATCAAGGCGCTGAAAAGCTACCTGAGTTGTAATTTCAGCCGATTCCTGAACGTCAGTCTGTAATACCGGATATAATCCAGAACGACGTTCAAGTGCTGCTGCCATACGTTGTCCGATATCCTGCAAAACTTCCGGATCATCACTATCGACCAGCAAACATTGTGGACTGGAACAGGCTTGTTGGTCATAACAGCAAATATCATCTGCCAGTGCATCTAATTGGGCATTATTCACGGCATCAGGGCTCAGCCAAGCAAAACTGATACGATGTCCCCAATCAATCCAGCGGCAACCTGCCGGCAATTGGGTACGAATGGCTGATAGTGCAGAATCTCCTCCCCAAGCGGAAACAGCGTCGGCCTGACTCAGTAGTTCTCCCAATTGTGTAACAGGTAATGACAAAACCGCAATCCGGTCTGCCAGATTGCCGGAAATATCGTGAGCCAGAAATGCATCCAGAAGCAGTGTACTAAATCCATTATCACTGCTGCTTGGTCGTAACCAGTTGATATTGCCGACTAACAAACTTTCCAGCACTGCCATAAAAGGAAGAAGTTGCGCATTGGAAGGAGTGATATGGACGACTAACCCCAGAGGTTTCCAGGCTTCATAGCGATTCTGGTTATAATCGAATCTGCGCAGGGAAAAAGCATCCTGCCCCAGTTCTCGCGCCAATTTAGTGTGTAAAGCTTCACGTTGACAGAAGGCAATAAGTGCCTCACGCGTTTTAGCATCAAAAAAGGGGTGATCATCCATCTTGGCAAGGTGATTGGCGAAGCGTTGGGCGCACTCAAGTACCTGTTCGGCACTATGAGGTTGTGCGAGCAATTCTGGTAAACGTGCCTGTAATTTTGCGATTTTTTGTTTTGCTAACTGCCCCTGTTCAACAGCAAGCTGATCATTAATTGTTTCAATGGAAGACATTTCAAGAACCCTTAATCAATTCAGAAGCGGCAATCGCACAACTACGACTTTTGCTAGTACCTGCACGGCCAAGCAGTTCAAACCAATCTGTGTTCAGTTCACAACCACAACTATCACCGGGATGCAGTACAGCCAGATCGCTCATGACGATGCTGTGAGCCGGGCTGGAAGTGATATAAGGTGAGATGAAATGTAGAAAACCGGGTTCACCATAAGGTTGCCGTGATATGTTGGCTGTATGGCGTATATAAACCCGCGAGTAGACTGGAACGTGAAAACGATGGTGAGAACATTCCATGTAAGGCACAGGATGTTCAACTGAACCGTAACCATCACGACAACGTATATCAGGGATACCCAGTTGTTCTACCAGGCGTTGATATAACTCCAGTTTAGGAATTGCTTTGTCAGCATGTGTTTTCCAGCCGCCGCCGAGGGAGACCAGCGAATCTGGATGTAATTTCAGCGCGGGTAATCCCATCTCTTGCATTCTTTGTAGGGTAAACCACAGGAAAGCAGGAAAGCCAAAAATACGCACGGGCAGCCCTTCTTCGGCAAATTCCTGAAGAGCTCTGATTGTCCCGAAGGGATCGAATTCATTACTCTTACCGTTATGACGCAAAGCATAATAAACCCGGTTTACAGGTGCATACTTACACAAAAACTGGTCGGTATAAGCGGTTCCTAACGTAATAGAGCCAGCAGGTTCATAGCTGAGCAGCAGGTAGTTACACGGTTGCTCAGGAGTATTCCAATCATAATAATTGAAAATGCGATCCACCATATCCTGAGCCGCTGTGATACTCCTGTTATCATAGTGCATACGGCTTTTTTGCCCGGTTGTACCTGATGATGTCAATTCCAGCACATCCTTTGTGCTATTGCTGACTATTAGGTTACGTTTAAAATAATTGGCAAATAGTGGTGGCAGGCTTGACCAGTCTTCCAGCTCCATGACAGCTTGTTTATCCAAACCATTATTTGCCAGCCACTGCTCATAACCGGAAGTATGTTCACAGTGGTATAACGTTAATTCACGCATCGCATCATTAAATAATGCATCATATTCGGCACAAACATGATAAGGGTGTGCTAAGGCACATAGTGCTTTAACATGGGTTAAATTTTGCATATTTAAGACTCATTCTTTTTGAACAAAATAATTTTGGGATTCACTTCCCAGTAAAAATTAATAATTTTTTGTTCATATTTTGGCTGTAATAATTTTTAATAGGCTTATTTCATGATCGAATGTCAATAAACCATTCGATTTAATAATTAATCCCTGAGCCTTGGTTGCAGAATGATGTTATATTGGAAGGTACTGACAGCTATTAAAATTATTTTAAAAACTATATTAAATGGATAATTGACTAGAAAAATGCACTATCTCTAGTTTTATAGTTTGCTGTTAGTCCTAAGTTGGAGCGCATTATTCCAAACTGGAATATAATAATCAATCGATTTTTCTAATGTTTTTCGTGTATTGAAAGATAATATTATATCATTATTTAAGATGCCTATTTCATTAATTATTTTTTTGTGTCATCTAAAAACTTAAATGAAATAATATGTTATTTTCCTGGATGGATATTAATTTAAATTTTGCTGTTTATTCATAACCTAAATTAGCTATTAATATCCCCTTAATAATTATTTTTACTTCATCAGTAACAATTTTTTGGCATCGTAAGCGTGGTATTAATATATTCGGCAATAACTAAACATTGTCATAACATACATAGCAATTCTCATTGATATACTATTTATTTGGTATATTCATCGTCTTTCAATTTGCAGTCAACAAAGAGGAAAATTGAAAGACGACGGGTAAGCCCTGTTAACTTTCAACTACCAGTCTTGTCAGGGCAGCTTAGGTGTTGGAAGATATGGCTACAAATAGAGAGTTCCGTGATATGCTGCAACAGCAATTCATACTGAACAGGCTGTTAAATTAGCACTAAAAGATAACAATGAATATCCCATTACTGAAACAACCTCGAATCACACAGAGTGATGTATTTTGAACGCGGATACATCACCATAGGCAGCGTTCTATGGTAATAATCAATTTTTAAGATGAGATTTACCATGCGAAAAAAACATTGGTCAACATATCAACTTCTTCATGATGTTATAAAAAATCCGAACATACACATTAAAGGTACTCATAGCTATTACAGCGATTGTTGGGACAGGGGTTTTGAAGAATCTGTTGTCCGTTATTTGCAAGGCGATGAAGGTAGCCGACATTGGGTCTCCAAATGGGATATAGACAAGTTATACATTGGTGACTATGTGTGTATTGGTGCCGAAGTGGTTATTTTAATGGGAGGAAACCATACACATCGCTCTGACTGGTTTTGCCTTTATCCTTTTTTAGAATTTATCGATGAAGCCTATATTGGCAAAGGGGATACCTATATTCATGATGGCGTGTGGATAGGAATGCAGGCAATGATCATGCCAGGCGTCACAATTGGTGAAGGCGCTATCATTGCAGCAAACAGCGTTGTCACTTGTGATATTCCACCCTATAGCATTGTGGGAGGGAACCCTGCTAAACATATTAGATATCGTTTTGCTGAAGATGTTATTAATGAGCTTTTTGCTATGAACGTTTATGATTGGTCACCAGCCAAATTTGACGCGATGAAGCGCTTTTTATGTGCTTCAGATATTGATGCATTGAAAAAGGCGGTTACGTTATATGATATGTCGAACGTGTGACCTCAAATAATCGTATTATCTAGTTTAGACAGTTGCCAATTGGCAACTGTTTTTATGTTTTATAAGCGTTTACTGGAGTTAAACTTTATTGTCTCTCACACATGATTAAAGCTTGCGCACAAGCCCATGCAGAACTCCATGCCCATTGGAAGTTATATCCGCCAAGCCAGCCGGTAATATCGACAACTTCACCAATAAAATACAATCCTTTGACTTTATGGGATTCCATTGTTTTCGATGACAGCTCATTGGTATCCACACCGCCAAGAGTAACTTCTGCTGTACGATATCCTTCTGTACCGTTTGGTTGTACTTGCCAACATTGCAGGGTGGTGATCAGCTCTTTTTTTTGTGTCAGGTTAAGTTGTTTCAGAGAGCGTTCCGGTAGTTGATCAAGAGACTGCAAACATTCCACCAGACGTTTGGGTAGCAGTTTGGCAAGAGTATTTTTCAAACTTTGATTAGGATGAGATTCCCGCTCCTTATCGAGAAAGGTATCTAAGTCTATATCAGGAAGTAAGTTAATACTTACATACTCACCGGGTTGCCAATAGCTGGAGATCTGTAAAATCGCGGGGCCGGAAAGCCCACGATGCGTAAACAGGATATTTTCTCTGAATACGGTGCCATCTTTTGCGGTGACAACCGAAGGAGCCGCAACACCGGAGAGGGCTTGCAGTTGTTCCAGCAAGGGCTTATGCAAGGTAAAAGGCACTAATGCCGCACGAGTAGGCAGGATATTAAGACCGAACTGTCCCGCGATGCGATAACCTAAAGGGGATGCTCCCAATCCAGGCATGGACAGTCCACCAGATGCCACAACAAGTGAGTGCGTACTTACCTTTTTCCCCGATGCGATAACTTCAAATCCCTGTGTATGTTTCTCGATTTGTGTCACTTCGCTGCGTAGCCGGATTGTCACCTGACCTGCTTCACACTCTTGCAAAAGCAGATCGACAATTTGTTGAGCTGAGTCGTCACAAAAAAGCTGTCCCAATGTTTTTTCGTGATAGGCAATCTCATGACGTTGAACCAAGTCAATAAAATCCCACTGTGTATAGCGAGCAAGTGCTGACTTACAAAAATGTGGATTGGCAGAAAGATAGGCAGCAGGTTCAGTATACATATTGGTGAAGTTACAGCGCCCGCCTCCAGACATCAAAATTTTGCGGCCTGCTTTTTTACCGTTATCCAGTACCAGAACGTTCAATCCTGCCTGCCCTGCTTGTGCGGCACAAAACAAGCCTGCCGCGCCAGCACCAATAATCACTACATCAAATTTTTCCATTCGTTTGTTGTCTCTATTTTACTGAATTATCTTGCTGAATGACTTTCTTGCCAGATCACTTGGCAGGAAATAAACTTCATTGTGGAGAGACTATCTGCAAAATGCAGAGAAAAATCAGCATTTGTTTGAACTTTTATCGTGACAAGTCATTTTTCATCAAAAAAATATCAAAACATAGAAAATATATAATGTATTGATATTTATTATAAAAATGATTAATTCGCTGTCGGTTTCTTGTCATTAAATCAAAAAAAGGTCATATTTCTCTTTTCCCGCCAGCGTTTGTCACTGATAATGCGCCGCGTTCATGTCCTACTAACTGGCTTAACGTTTATGCTATATCTGTTTACTGGCCTGGATTTTTATACCGGCCTTATGTTAGTACTTGCTCTGTTGTTTGTGCTTTTCTATGAAGCCATCAATGGGTTTCATGATACCGCAAATGCAGTAGCAACTGTTATTTATACCCGCGCTATGCGTTCGCAATTTGCCGTTGTCATGGCAGGGGTTTTTAACTTTTTTGGTGTCCTCCTTGGTGGATTAAGTGTCGCTTACGCGATTGTGCATCTATTACCTACAGATCTTCTGCTGAATGTCAGCTCAAGCCATGGCTTGGCGATGGTTTTCTCCATGTTGTTGGCAGCAATTATCTGGAATCTGGGTACATGGTATTTCGGTATTCCTGCATCCAGCTCTCATACGTTGATTGGTTCCATTATCGGTATTGGCCTGACCAATGCGATAGTGACCAGCTCTTCTGTCGTTGAAGCGCTTAATATTCCAAAGATGATACAGATTTTCATGTCGTTGATTCTGTCTCCTCTGGTTGGTTTGGTGATTGCGGGAGCGATGGTCTTTTTACTGCGCCGTTACTGGAGCGGGACTAAAAAGCGTCGACGTATCCACATGACTCCGGCTGAACGTGAAAAACAGGATGGTAAACGTAAACCACCATTCTGGACACGGACTGCACTGATCCTTTCTGCTGTTGGTGTGAGTTTTTCTCATGGTGCAAATGATGGGCAGAAGGGTATCGGTCTGATCATGCTGGTCTTGATTGGTGTCGCGCCTGCTGGCTTTGTTGTCAATATGAACTCAACCAGCTATGACATTGCCCGCACTCATGATGCAGTTGTTCATTTACACCAGTATTATGAACAGCATGCTCCTGCGCTTTCTCATGCGATTGAGCTGACACCGGCTGTATCTGCGGTTGAAGACCAACTGGACATGACTTTCCACTGTGATAGTTCACGTGCGTTGGTGGTGCTGGATAACGCGGAAACGATGTTGGGAAGCATCCAGAACTTCAATCAGTTGACCCCAGACCAACGTAACAATATGCGTCGTATGCTGATGTGTATTGCTGATACTGCGGGAGCCGTAGCCAAACTGCCTGAAACCAGTATGGAAGATGCACGTTTCCTGCATAAGTTGCGTAAAGATTTGCTGAATACCGTTGAATATGCGCCAATGTGGATCATTATCGCTGTGGCTCTTGCCCTGTCTCTGGGGACAATGGTTGGTTGGAAACGGGTTGCTGTCACTATTGGTGAGAAGATCGGTAAAAAAGGCATGACATATGCTCAGGGAGTTTCAGCTCAGGTTACAGCAGCCGTGTCGATTGGGGTTGCCAGTTATACGGGGATGCCTGTATCGACAACGCAAGTTCTTTCTTCTGCGGTAGCAGGTACAATGCTGGTTGATGGTGGTGGTGTTCAAAGTAAGACCATCAAAAATATCATGCTGGCGTGGGTACTGACATTGCCTATTTCAATTGTACTGTCAGGCTGTTTGTATTGGATTGCTCTGCAACTGATCTAATTGTTTTTAGGAAAAAGGTTGAGTCACATTCAGCGGCCCAACCTTTTTTATTACACTTTTCACATTCGCTTTCCTTTGCCATTGCTATCAAGCTATCACTATTACTATCAGACACAGTAAAACAATTCCACATAACACACTCGTCAATATAAATTGTTTCCGCAGCCTTTCGCAGAAAAAGATAACATCGGTATTGTGATGGTTAAGGTAGCTTTGAGAATTGATGTAGTGTACCAGCCGAATATGTTTACCAAACTGACCATTAGCAGTAAAAAAACCATTACCATCAATAGATTGGTATAGCATTGGATCTGCCTGACGCAAAATAGATAATAATACGCGGAGCGAAGAGGCATAGCGTAATATATTGATAATACAGATAATGCAAATTGCCCAAAAGAATGCAACCATACTGAACATATTTCCCCCTCCTTAGAGCGGCAATGAAATACCAGATAAAGAATTCATCTCAAAAGATAGTAATATGAATAATCACTGTATTAAATTTTAGGAGGAAATAGAGTATTAGAAAAGTCAAACGACAGTGAAAAATGGGCTCATAACAAGGAGTGTAATGCTGAAAAGGTATTTAATATTACGGCAGTGTTATAAGCAGATGTCTGTATTTTCAAATGGTTAAAAAAATAAAGTAACAAGTTGTGATCACAACAACACTCGAAAGAGACCTCAAGCAGTTATAGTATAAGCATAGAATCATGGCGCTTAATGCCGCCAATCCATTTGATGGAAGGAGTTCACTTATATGGCTTACAAACATATCCTTGTTGCAGTTGATCTATCTCCAGAAAGCAGGCTCTTGGTGGATAAAGCGGTTTCATTGGCAAAACCATACAATGCCAAAGTCTCCTTGATCCATGTTGATGTCAACTACTCTGATCTTTATACCGGTCTAATTGACGTGAATCTTGGTGATATGCAAGAGCGTATTGCTGATGAAACCCGTAATTCTCTGAAAGAGTTATCTGCCAATTCAAGCTATGAAATTCAGGAAACGCTGAGTGGCAGCGGTGATTTAGGACAAGTTCTTGTTGATGCTATCAAGCAATATGATATGGATTTAGTTGTGTGCGGCCATCATCAGGATTTTTGGAGCAAGCTAATGTCTTCCGCACGTCAGCTTATTAACACAGTTCATATTGATATGCTGATTGTTCCATTACGTGATGAAGATTAATCTTCGGTTAAAATTGGATTCTGCGAAATCGCCTGCTTGTGCAGGCGATTTTTTTGGCTTAAGAAAAGATGATGACTCTTTTAATGACACTTTTTTGGAAATTGTCTGAATTATTTTTAACAAAACCTATAAAAATAGTTATTGAAATTCAATCATAAAACAGTGGTATATTCAGAAAGAAAACCGTAGTTACCTCACATTTTCGACAAAAAATAAAAAGGAAAATGGCAGGGGGAGCATCACATCTGAATGATATATAAAGGAAGCTATAAATGAATGTTTCATCATCTTTAGTCTCATTTCTCGAATCAATCCAATGTCACAATCCACATCAACCAGAATATTTACAAGCGGTAAGAGAAGTGACGTCATCACTTTGGCCTTTTCTTGAAAGAAATCCGCAATATCGTGAGCAAGGTTTGCTGGAGCGTCTGGTTGAACCGGAAAGAGTCATTCAATTCCGCGTTAGCTGGGTTGATGATCAGGGAAGAGTTCAGGTGAATCGCGCATGGCGAGTACAGTTTAACTCTGCCATTGGGCCATTTAAAGGAGGGATGCGTTTTCATCCTTCCGTTAATCTCTCAATCCTTAAATTTTTGGGTTTTGAGCAAACGTTGAAAAACGCGCTGACAACATTGCCAATGGGAGGTGGAAAAGGTGGTTCTGATTTCGATCCGAAAGGAAAAAGTCAGGGTGAAATCATGCGATTTTGTCAGGCATTGATGACAGAATTGTACCGCCATCTAGGGCCTGATACTGATGTACCTGCCGGTGATATTGGTGTTGGTGGCCGGGAAGTTGCCTTTATGGCGGGGATGATGAAGAAATTATCCAACAATACCGCTTGCGTTTTCACTGGTAAGGAACTTTCTTTTGGTGGCAGTTTGATTCGTCCTGAAGCAACGGGTTATGGCCTGGTTTATTTCACTCATGCCATGCTTAAACGTCATGGTATGGAGCTGGATGGGATGCGGGTGTCCGTTTCTGGCGCGGGAAATGTTGCTCAATACACTATCGAAAAATGTATGGAGCAGGGCGCTAAAGTGGTTACAGTATCTGATTCTGGCGGTACTGTGTTGGATGAAGAAGGTTTCACCCCAGAGAAACTGGTTCATCTCGAAGAGATTAAAAATAAGCGTTATGGTCGTGTCGAAGATTATGCCAAAGAGCGTGGTTTGACTTTCCTTAAAGGGCAAAATCCGTGGTCGGTGCCTGTCGATATAGCTCTACCTTGCGCTACCCAGAATGAATTGGATCTGGAAGATGCGAAGTTACTGATTAAGAATGGTGTAAAAGCGGTTGCAGAAGGGGCAAATATGCCAGCAACTATTGCAGCGACGGATGTTTTCCTTGCGGCGGGCGTTTTGTTTGCACCGGGTAAAGCGGCCAATGCGGGAGGCGTAGCGACTTCTGGTCTGGAAATGGCGCAGAACGCAGCACGTCTGAGTTGGAAAGCAGAGAAAGTGGATATCCGCTTACACCATATTATGCTCGATATTCACCAGGCCTGCGTAGAATATGGTGGAGAAAACAAGCAAACCAACTACGTACAGGGAGCGAATATAGCTGGCTTTGTTAAAGTCGCTGATGCAATGCTGGCGCAGGGGGTATTGTAATCCAGTGAGCTTATCAGTGACCAATAGGTGATTTTTTGATGAATAAACCCCATGTTTCCATGGGGCTTAGAATCAAAAATACAATCAGAACAAAACAGTGCTGGAGATGTCAAATTCCGTAAAAGCGTTGTTTTTTAGATTATATATCCTATCCGCGACGGCAATCGTTTCTGGCCGATGGGCTACAAAAATGCGGGTAATGGACATTTGCTTTAAGGCTTCGTTTATCTTTCGTTCGTTAAAAACGTCTAGGTCGCTGGTAGCCTCATCAAGTAAGAGGATCCGCGGGCGTTTATAAAGCGCTCTTGCAAGAGATACGCGTTGCTTTTGTCCTCCTGAAAGAATACTTCCCATATCACCTATCATTGTTTCGTATTGCATCGGCATCGCCATAATCTCGTCGTGTATTGCTGCTGCTTTAGCACATTGATACATCCATTCAAGATCGGGCAGAGGGTCAAAGGAGGAAATATTATCCATCAAGGAAGCAGCAAAAAGTTTGTCATCCTGCATCACAAATGCTGTGTGTCGACGATATTCGTCAATACCAATCTGCCGTAAGCTAGTACCATCAACTAATACATCCCCTGACTGAGGAATAGCTAAACCAGCTATTATTCTGAGAAGCGTTGATTTACCACAACCTGACGGGCCTATGATCGCTACATTCTCGCCGGCATTAATCTCCATGTCGATACCTTTAAAAATGAAGGGTTCAGCTTCTCCATAACGATAGGTGAGATTATTGAGTGTTATCCGACCTGTTACGTTATTATGAGTACAGCGATTTGTTGTCCTGCCTTTACCCTCTCACCCTTATGGATGGTTACGCTGGTTATCATTCCATCAAGTGGTGCAGTAATTAAGTACTCTCTTTTTCTTTCTGTCATCAGGATCTGTTGCTCTATGCCGGCAATTTCAGTTGTGATTGATTTCTTCGCGGAGTCTAATTCTCTGTCGATAGTAGATATTTTCTTTTTCAAATCCAGCAACTCTCCTTGCAAGGTAATTATCTTGACCCTTGCAGATGAGAGATTCACAGTAGCGGAGTAATAATCTTTCTTCCTGTCTATAAATTCAGTGTCAAGTGCAAGACCTTTTTCCCTCAATTGTGCATATAAGCTAGATTTTTTTTCTAACCATTTCTTCTGCTCCTCCGAAGTTTTTATAAGAATATTTAGGTTTTCTATTTCTTGTTCTTTATTTTTTATTTTTTCCATGAGATAAATTTTATTTTCATCAGCTTCTCTGGTAGTACTATTAAGTTTTTTCAAAAGTACATTCTGTTGATTTCTTAAACGTACTTCTATTTCAAAGTTGGTAGCACCAAGATGCGTTTCAATTTCATCACTCACAGAAAAAATGACTTCACCTTGCTTAATTAATTTTTTTTCTAAGGCTGCTGATTGAATAATTACACCATCGTTTTGTGCAATTAATGACACAGCGGGGGGATCATAAACTACAGTGCCTGTGACATTGACCCTTTCGCTATAAGAGCCAAATGTAATTATTGATATAATGAAAACGAAAGTCAGCATACCTGTCAGAAGACAAATGGAGAGACTTGATGGAATGTTCAGATAAGATGTACCAAGCCATCCTTCTCGCTTATGTTGCAGAGCTTCGATACGATAGATTGAATTTTCATTCTTTTCGCGGCTCATCGGAAACAAAAACCTTCTTATTTTTAAAATCGATGATTATTTTTCTGTTTCTAAGGAAACTGTTTCCTATAAGGCCGTCAACTTTTCCCATATGTTGAAACTGCCCGCCAACAATGACTACGCTAAACCAATTGATAACCATTTATATACAGTTGAGTTACAAATAGGTGGTTGATAATCTAATGAGAAGTGATTGGTGGTAATACAGTAAATTGACTTAATATATTGTAATTAAAATATATTTATCCATTCTTAATTGTTGGAATGTGGCTGAGTTTGATGTTTTTGCCGTTATTATCACAAGTTTCAACGGAAAGGCAGCCATGAGCTTTTTTGCTATGGCTGCGTCGTTTTTTCCTTAGTCAGAACAACTAATTAGGTTATTAATCAGCAAGGGTAAATATCAAAACGGTGGTTTTTGGTGGTAATCGCCGCGGATGCCTTAACTTCCGCCAATGGTGCTGCATAATCTGGTCGTTTCACCACAACACGGCGCTTTGCCAGTGCACGGGCCGGTGCCAATAATGCATCGGCATCTTCATCTGCACCTACCAGCGACTGGAATACGCGCATCTCTTTTTTAACCAGTGCGCTTTTTTGTCGGTGTGGATACATCGGATCCAGATAAACCACATCAGGCTGTGGAGAGATATCCGTCAATGCGGTAATGCTTGAGGTGTGGATCAGTGTCATGCGCTCTTTCAGCCAGCCACCAATTTCTTCATCCTGATATCCACGCTGTAGCCCATCCTCTAATAAAGCCGCGACGACAGGATGGCGTTCCAGCATTCTGACATGGCAGCCGATTGCCGCCAGCACAAAGGCATCACGTCCTAGCCCTGCCGTTGCATCAACCACTGTGGGTAAATAGTCTTTCTTGATACCAACTGCTTTGGCAACCGCTTCACCACGCCCGCCACCGAAGCGGCGGCGATGCGCCATCGTACCGGCAACGAAATCTACATAAATCCCGCCTAGCTTAGGTTCGTCGCGCTTGCGCAATTCCAGTCGTTCAGGCGTCAAGACCAAAGCCATAGTGGAATCTTCATCGTGTATCAGACCCCAACGTTCAGCTAATTGAGATAAGGCGCTGTTATCAGCGCCTTGTTCGCAGATTAAACAAATCTTCACGCGAATTTCCACACAAGTTATCCAGTGATACCGACGCTTTTCAGCATTGCATCCAGTTTGGGTTCGCGACCACGGAAGCGAACAAACAGCGTCATTGGATCTTCTGAACCGCCACGGGACAGGATATTGTCAAGGAACGACTGACCGGTTGTACGATTGAAAATCCCTTCTTCAGAGAAGCGGGAATAAGCATCTGCTGCGAGCACATCAGCCCAGAGATAGCTGTAATAACCTGCTGCATAACCACCATTGAAAATATGGCTGAAAGAGTTAGGGAAACGGTTCCACTCTGGTGACGGAACGACAGAGACCTGTTTCTTCACAGATTGTAAGGTTGGCAGGATTTGCGCCCCTTTTGCCGGATCATATTCAGAGTACAGGCGAAAATCAAACAGACCAAACTCCAACTGACGCAGGAGAAACATGGCGGCCTGATAGTTTTTCGCTGCCAGCATATTATCCAGCATCTCTTGTGGCAGAGGTTCTTTAGTCTCATAGTGACCGGAGATAAATGCCAGTGCTTCCGGCTCCCAACACCAGTTTTCCATAAACTGGCTTGGTTGCTCAACCGCATCCCACGGCACACCATTGATACCGGAAACATCCAGTGTTTCAATTTCGGTCAGCATATGGTGCAAGCCATGACCAAACTCATGGAACAGTGTTATCACTTCATCGTGAGTAAACAGAGCCGGTTTATCACCAATTGGTTTATTGAAATTACAGGTCAGGTAAGCAACAGGATTCTGTATTTCACCGGCAGCGTGGCGCATCCTGCCAGCGCAGTCGTCCATCCATGCGCCGCCACGCTTATGCTCACGGGCGTAGAGATCCAGATAGAAACTGCCACGCAATGTCTGCTTTTCATCATACAGTTCAAAGAAGCGAACATCAGGGTGCCAGGTTTCGACATCGTGTCGCTCTTTAGCTGTGATGCCATAAATGCGATGGACAACTTCAAACAATCCTTCAATTACCTGTTGTTCAGGGAAATAAGGACGCAGTTGTTCATCATCAATGGAGAAATGATGTTGTTTCTGTTTTTCGCTGTAGTACGTCAGATCCCATGCTTCCAGCTTATCAACACCAAAATGTGAACGGGCAAAGCCGGTCAGCTCTTCCAGCTCCTTTTTGCCCTGACCATGAGCACGATGAGCCAGATCATTGAGGAAATCGAGCACCTGCTGGGGTGTTTTCGCCATTTTGGTGGCAAGGGAGTGTTCGGCGTAGTTTTTGAAACCTAGCAATTGAGCGAGTTCATGACGTAATGCCAACATTTCCGCCATAATGGCATTATTGTCCCATTTCCCGGCGTCAGGCCCTTGATCAGATGCGCGGGTAGTGTAGGCGTAATACATTTCCTGACGCAGTTCGCGGTTATCAGCATAAGTCATGACAGGAAGATAGCTTGGCATATTCAGCGTCAACAGCCAGCCTTGCTGATCTTTGGCTTCTGCGGCGGCTTTGGCAGCCGCTTTTGCGCTTTCAGGTAAACCCGACAGCTCGCTTTCATCAGTGATGAGCTTCGTCCATCCCATAGTGGCATCCAGCACATTATTGCCGAATTGGGAGCCGAGCTCTGATAGACGGGCGGTGATTTCACCGTAGCGTTTTTGTTTCTCTTCTGGCAAGCCAATGCCTGTTAGCTCAAAATCACGCAGTGTATTTTCAATAGATTTGCGCTGTGGTTGGGAAAGCGATTCAAAAGAATGGCTTTCTTTGAGCGATTTATAAGCCTGATATAGTCCTTTATGTTGCCCAAGCCAAGTACTAAATTCGGAAAGTAGGGGCAGGCTTTGCTCATAGGCTTCGCGAAGCTCCGGGCTATTTTTGACGGCGTTCAGATGCCCGACGGGTGACCACATACGGGAAAGCTTGTCTGATGCTTCAGAAAGTGGTTGGCACAGGTTATCCCAGGTGAAAATTGAGTTCTCGGTTAAAATCTTCTCAACTACTTGACGGTAGTTCGTCAGCGTTTCTTTTACAGCAGGAACCACATGTTTAGGTTCAATCTCAGCGAACTTAGGCAATACTGAAGATATCAGTAACGGATTAGTCATAACGAGAGCCTTTTTTGTCTGTGGGTATAAGCTGTGATCAGCTTGATATCCCATTATGGGTTATTGACGATAGATGGGGATAAGATAGCGTGAGTTCAATGCTGATATTGTATTGTGATGTGTGGGGATATGCGAATAATTAGGCTCTTTTCATGTCGGTAGACAGTGATAATGAAATAAGGCGCTGTTATCAGCGCCTTATTCATGCAGTTTAACAAATTAACACAAATGATTATTCCGTGATGCCAAGTCTTTTCAGCAGTGCATCCAGTGATGGTTTACGGCCACGGAAGCGAATAAACAGCGTCATTGGATCCATCGAACCACCAAGAGTCAGATAATCATCAAGGAACGATTGACCGGTTGTGCGGTTGAAAATTCCCTCTTCAGAGAAGCGGGAATAAGCATCCGCCGCCAGCACATCTGCCCACATGTAGCTGTAGTAGCCTGCTGCATAGCCACCGCTAAAAATATGGCTGAACGAGTGCGGGAAGCGATCATCATCCTGTGTTGGAACCACAGAAACATGCTCTTCCACTGATTGAAGTATTGGCAGAATTTGTGCGCCTTTTGCCGGGTCATATTCAACGTGCAGGCGGAAATCAAACAGACCAAACTTCAACTGACGCAGTACGGACATAGCAGACTGAAAATTCTTCGCTGCCAGCATATTATCCAGCATTTCCTTCGGCAGAGGCTCTTTGGTTTCATAATGACCAGAGATAAATGCCAATGCCTCTGGCTCCCAACACCAGTTCTCCATAAACTGACTTGGACATTCCACAGTATCCCACGGTACACCGTTAGTGCCGGCAACATCCAGGGTTTCAACCAGGGTTAACATGGAGTGCAAACCGTGTCCGAATTCATGGAACAGCGTTTTCACTTCAGAGTGTGTGAACAGAGCGGGTTTATCACCTACAGGCCCATTGAAGTTGCAGTTAATAAAAACGACAGGTTTCTGTAGCTCACCGGAAGCAAGGCGCATTCTGTCAACATAGCTGCTTTTCCATGCTCCTCCTCTTTTATTTTCGCGGGCATAGAGATCCAGATAACAGCTACCGCGTAATGTCTGCTTTTCATCATACAGGTCAAAGAAGCGGACATCAGGATGCCAGGTTTCTACATCATGGCGCTCTTTCGCGGTAATACCATAAATGCGGCGGACAACTTCAAACAGCCCATTGAGTGCGCGTTGTTCAGGGAAATAAGCACGTAGCTGTTCTTCATCAAAAGAGAAATCATGCTGTTTCTGTTTTTCGCTATAGTACTTCACATCCCAGCCTTCCAGATCATCAATCCAATAGTGAGAGAAGGCAAAATCACAAAGTTCTTCCATCTCCCTTTCACCCTGACGATGGGCACGGTTGACCAGATCGTTTAAGAAATCAAGAACTTCTTGTGGTGTCTTCGCCATTTTTGTAGCGAGAGAGTTTTCGGCATAGTTTTTAAAGCCTAATAGCAGAGCGCGTTCATGACGCAGAGCGATAATTTCCTCCATAATCGAGGTATTGTCCCATTTGCAGGCATTTGGCCCTAGCTCAGAAGCACGAGTTATATAGGCAGTATATATTTCTTCACGCAGGTCACGGTCATCAGCATAGCTTATGACAGAATTATAGATGGGGGGATCCAGTGTCAGTAACCAGCCATCTAACCCTTTCGCTTTGGCGGCGGCTTTGGCCGCATTTTGGGCGCTTTCAGGCAAACCCGACAGATCGCATTCGTCAGTGATGAGCTTAGACCACCCCATGGTGGCATCCAGTACATTATTGCCGAATTGGGAATCTAGCTCTGATAGACGGGCGGTGATCTCACCGTAGCGTTTTTGTTTCTCTTCCGGCAAGGCAACACCGGACAATGTAAAACCAAGCAACGCATCTTCAATGGCTTTACGCTGCGATTGGGGTAGCTCCCTGAATGCCGGATTTTCTTTCAGTGACTTATACGCCTGATATAATCCTTTGTGCTGTCCTATCCAAGTATCGAACTCGGCAACCATGCGGAGGCACTGCTCATAAGCTACCCGGAATTCCGGGCTATTCTTGACGGCATTGAGGTGTTTGACTGGAGACCAGACACGTCCAAATTGATTTTTCGCTTCAGAGATTGGTTGACACAGGTTATCCCAGGTAAATGGGGAATTTTCGGCCAGTACTTTCTCAATCACCTGACGATAGTTGGCTAACCTTTCCTTTACAGCTGGTACAACATGTTCTGCTTTAATAGAAGCAAATTTGGGTAGTCCAGAAGATTCTAGTAATGGATTAGTCATAATTAGCGCCTTATTAGTATATTTGGGTATACCGCTATCCCAAAGAGTTGGTGTTGAAAGACGGGAATTAAGATAGCGTGAGTTCACTGTAAATACCGCCATTTTATGTGAATAATTACTCTCTTTTTATATCAGTGATCTGTGAAATGACGCGATAACATTGGTGATAGGTTCGATGTCAAATAATAGGAAAGAAAAAACCAGCAAATGTTATTACTGGTTTCATAATCAACATAAGCAGTTAAATAAGTCTATTTCATGTTGGTTATGTCAAAAAATAGCAGGAATTGAAAATAGTAAATTCTTATCTTAATCTCTGAACGATTAATTAAATCGGTTTTTCTATTGAGTTATAAAGCATATCTAATTGATTAATACGTTGACGATAACTCTCTCTCAGACATGATATATTGGCCTTACATTGCTGACGTTGTTTCAGCCATGCCTTCTGATCATCGTACATCTCTCCTGATATCCCCATAGCAAATAACCCTCGAAGAAAGTGGTATTTCACATTCATTTCTACATCCAGATCATTTAGTTCTGGGCTGGCACAAATCGCTTTCTCATCTGACGCTCTAGCTTTCGTACAGTCAAAACTGGCAGCAAAACTAAGTGGTGACTGGATATACAATAGTAACAGTATATATCGCATTATTTCCCCTTATAAGGACGGCAAATAAATATCTTAAGTAAAACATAATAGCATACTCCTCGCTTGAGATTAGAAAAATAATTCCCCTGCCATTAAACTAGTGTCTTTTTATATAGTCAGTCAGCATTCACTTTATTAATCATTTATTTCCATAATTATCTGTGTTCCATCATAACTTGAATATCCATTCTTACAATTTGATTCACTACCGTCACAAGTAAATTTAATAGGAAACCCGCATTCTATATTATTCGCAGGAGTAAAATAGGTACTCCAGCCTTTTATTATATTATTAAACGTTGTAAGTAATACTACTTTGCAGTGTATTTCCCAATTTTTTGGCTTATGATACACAATATACCATCTAATAAATTTATCCGAAAGTTCGCAAAAACTAAAGAAATTATTATTATCTACTAAGCTAAAGCTTCTTTCTTGTTGAGGGGTTAAGATTATGTCATCTGATGGGCCGGCATTATACATACATTGGTCTGCTTTACGTGAAATGACTACTTTGGCAGTTTTGCTATTATTTTTGAAGTGCACGTTATAATCTGTAGAAAAAACAGAGGGTTTATGGATGGCTTTGTTATTTTCTATTTTATGATCATCTTGCACTGTGCTGTTTTTAGTGAAAGTACTACTTGCAAAAAGTATCATACTTAAAGATAAACTGTATGCGATATATTTTTTAAGCGGTTTCATTTTTATTCCCTCTATTTAAAAAATTACCTGCTTGCGTTCAAAATACAGTGTGACAACAAGAGAATGTCAGTCAACGAAGCTGTAATTTGAAAGATGGCTTGTATTTATATATTTCATTTTTAAGTATAGCAGGAGTTAATAAAAATAAAGCTGGATATAGAATTTTCTTTGTATTGGGAGGATATATGTTATTTTCTCACTGTTTTTATTTATAAGTTTTTTTTCTGATTAATATTATGCCTCACCTCTTATTCGGCAAGGCATAATATTTAAATTATCTTATAAACAATATATTATGATAAAATAAAAACATAAACAATATTGTTATGTTGAAATTAAGTATATTGCTTCATAAGGATTGAGCTTAATTTCCTTCTCTATTTTTTTTGTCGATGATGGGTAATTACTGATGAGTACCCGCCAATCTTGGTGTGTGAGTTCAGACTCTGGAGACCAAAGTTGTGTTTCGTCACTTAGATTGGCTATAACCAGCAGAGTTTGATCCTGCCAACGACGCAGATAACACCATAGTGAAGGGTGGTCGGGTAAAAGATCCCGATAATCACCGTGAGTTAGGATGGGTTGTGTTTTTCTTAACTTAATCAAATCTTGGTAGCAGTAAAATACAGAATCGTTGTCCTGTAATACGGCTTCTGCATTGATTTCACGATAATTATCGCAAGTAGCGATCCACGGAGTACCCGAAGTGAAACCCGCGTTGCTGGAATCATCCCATTGCATCGGAGTTCGGCTATTATCACGGGATTTCTGTGCCAGAATTGCTAAAATCTCTTCTGGCTGTACGCCTTTTTCAATACGCTCTTGATACATATTCAGGCTTTCAATATCCCGATAGTCTTCAATACGCTTAAAATGAGGATTCGTCATACCCAGTTCTTCACCCTGATAAATATAGGGTGTTCCCTGCATGCCGTGTAGCACCATGGCTAACATTTTGGCAGATATCTTATGGTATTGGTTTTCATCGCCAAACCGGGAAACAATGCGAGGTTGGTCATGGTTACACCAGAAAAGTGCGTTCCAGGCTTTTTGATGCATACCCTGTTGCCATGTCGAAAAAATCCTTTTCAGCTCAATATAATCAGGCTTAGCGAGGGTCCATTTCTCACCATTAGGGTAATCAACTTTCAGATGATGAAAGTTAAACGTCATGGAGAGTTCTTTGCCATCCAATGCGCTATAGTGGAGACAGTGTTCAAGGCGTGTGGAGGACATCTCTCCGACAGTCATCAATCCCTTAGGTTGGAAAACATCACGACTCATCTCCTGCAAAAATTCATGTATCCGTGGGCCATCGGTATAAAAACAACGGCCATCACCATGCTCATCATTAGGATAGTCCTGTTGTTTTGAGACGAGGTTAACCACATCCAACCTTAGTCCATCAACACCACGATCGGCCCAGAACTCACAGACTTTCTTCAACTCAGTTCGAACGGGTTCATGTTCCCAGTTCAAATCAGCTTGTTCTACAGCAAACAGATGAAGGTAATACTGTTGGCTCTCTGGATGCCATTGCCACGCATTCCCCCCGAACTTGGATTTCCAGTTATTGGGAAGGGGATCCTTGGCACTTTCCCGCCAGATATAAAACTGGCGATAAGGGCTATTAATATCCTGTGCCGCCTTAAACCACGGATGCTCGGTTGAGGTGTGATTAAAGACCATATCTAAAATGATGCGAATGCCACGACGATGGGCATTTTCCACCAAATTATCAAAGTCTTCCATTGTTCCATAATCAGGATTAATGGCGCAGTAATCGGCGACATCATAGCCATTATCTACCTGTGGAGATGGATAAATTGGTGTGATCCAGATAGCGCCTACACCGAGGCGCTGTAAATAATCCAGACGTTGGGTGATCCCATTAATATCCCCCGTCCCACTTCCTGTACTATCCTGAAAACTTTTTGGGTAAATCTGGTAGATAGTACTGTTTAACCACCACGGTTGTTGTTCAGTCATAACAATTCCTATTAACCTGTATCCTATTAATTTGCTGCTCCATTAGCCAATGTGACTTTGCGTTCATTCCTGCGATACATCAGAACGGTAAGTGCCATTGGCACAACAATAACGATAAGCATGGCGATAAGGTAGATTACCCAGAACTGGGGTTTGATGGACAGAATACCCGGTATTCCTCCCACACCGATGCCATAGGAGGTAACATGATTGAGCCCACATACCAGACCCGCCAGGCTGGTTCCAATCATTGCACAGAACATGGGATAGCGGTATTTCAGGTTAATACCATACATGGCCGGTTCGGTAACGCCGAGATAGGCTGAAATCGCTGCCGGAACTGAAATCTCCCGCTCTTTTTCTTTTTTGCTTGCCCAGATAATCCCGATAACCGCAGAGCCTTGAGCAATATTGGACAGGGCAATGATTGGCCAGATAGGTGTTCCGCCTGTGCTTTGGATCATTTGCAGGTCAATAGCCAGCGTAGTCTGATGTACGCCAGTGATAACCAATGGAGCATAGAAGAAGCCAAACAAAGCGGCTCCAATCGGCGCAAAACTTCCGGTCATCAGCCCTTTGACACACCATGCAACACCATCACCAATTACACGCCCAATCGGGCCAATTAGTGCATGGGCAAGGAAAACTGCCAGCAACAGGGAAACCACCGGAACAATCACCAGGTAAAGATAATCCGGCACCAGTTTCTTCAAACGTGTTTCAATCCATCCCAACGTCAGGCCAGCCATCAGGGAAGGTATAACCTGAGCCTGATAACCCACTTTGGAGATGGTAAACCAGCCAAAATTCCAGACATCAGGCACCTGTTGCCCAAGTAAGTAGGCATTCATTAATTGTGGGGAGACCAGCGTGATCCCCAGAACAATGCCCAGTATGGGAGTTCCGCCCATTTTTTTAACGGCGGACCAGCAAATACCGACAGGCAGATAGAAAAATATGGCTTCACCAATCAGCCAGAGGAAATCATAGATGGTTTGCCAGATTGGATATAACTGAGCGAGGGATTTTTCGTCACTGAATGGAATTCCCCCGATCAAGTTACGGAGGCCCAATATCAGACCGCCACTGATAAGGGCAGGCAGCAATGGGAAGAAGATCTCAGCAAAATGTGAAATTGCATTTTCATACCATTTCATATTTTGTCGCGCGGCCTGTTTGACCTCTTCTTTATTGGCTGACTGCTTTCCGGTAGCGGTGAGCAGGGCTTTATAATAGATATCTACATTTGTCCCGATGACCACCTGGAACTGGCCGGCATTGGTGAAACAACCTTTTACCATAGGTAATTCTTCAATAGCTTTGGCGTCGGCTTTTTCGGGTGCATTAAGAACAAATCTGAGTCTGGTGATACAATGGCTTACGGAGGCAATATTCTCTTGCCCCCCGATTAGCCGAATAAGATTATCAATATCCTTTTGATTTATTTGTTTTTTCTTCATGCCTTTTCTCCTTCATATGGCAGGAGTAGTGAATTGAATAATGTAAATTGGTGCTAACAGAATGATTACTTTTATGATGAGATAATTCATAGAATGAAGTAATAATCCCCCCATCCTAGTCAGATTTCAGAATTTTGAATATGAAAAGATACGTTGTTTGAGTTTTAGATCACACTTTATTCTATTAGTGTGAAAATATAATACTTTTTATATTACTTAAAATTATTGTTTTAATGGTTTTAATTTCCTTTGTAATTAATAGGTGTGGGTGATGAATGTTGTTTGTATTATGTTTACTATCTATTAATGCTAAAGTGAAAACTAATTTTATAGCTTTGTTAAGGTGTGTTCTCATTTAATTGAAAAAATGCAATTATTCCTCTGCCATTTTTCTTCTTTGTGTTTAATTGAATAAGTGAATCTGTTTGAATCTAAGATAATTATTTTATAAAAAGGGGATTATTGTGACTTTGCTAAAAATAGACCAAGTTCAATTTGCTAGAGGGTAACCCAGCATCCGATATTCCACTATCGGACGCCAAATATGATTAATAAGTAACAAGATTAATAAAAATCTGTGCTCCAACCAGTAGACAATTATCGTCAACAAAATAAGGGTTAGAATGTGGAAAGTTATTTATTCCTTTCGCTTTATTCCCGCTGCCAAGTGTGAACATAGCACCTGTGCGATTTTGAGTAGCATTAATCATGTAGCTGAAATCATCACTGGCCGTTGTTGGTCGGCTGTTAGTTTCGATATTTCTTTGTGGCAGGAAGTTGCTGGCCGCTTCTATGATTCGCCGGTAAGCATGAGGATGGTTTTCTACCGCGGGATAGGTGACGTAAGACATTGTAGCTTTGAATCCCCCCGCTTCGCTGCGGGCAATAATTTCTTGCATACTGTTTTTCAGAATCTGGTCGGTCTCTTTATCCATTGCCCGGATCGTTCCCTGAGCCTGAACATGATCGGCAACGGTATTGGGAACTGTGCCGCCAATAATCATACCGCAATTGAATACCGCGGGGCTAAAAGGACTGGTTTTTTTGGCAACGATATAGTCCAGGTAGTCAATGATGCGAGATGCTTCTCGAATGGCATCCAGCCCTCTCTGTGGTGTGGAGCCGTGAGCAGAAACACCGTATACATCCAGTGTCCATGTTGAACCCCATGATGTTACCGTACCGCTATTGAGACTGATGGTTCCGGTCTCCACAGCAGCATTGTTGTGCAGGGCATAGACTTCACTTACTCCGTCCATACATCCTAGCTCAACCATTTTATCTGCCCCCGGAACACGCATATCTTCTTCAGCCATTTGAAAGATAAAACGTACGTTGGCATTCATTTCATTCTGGTACTGGGACAGATAATTGGCTGCGGTCAGGGCTACTGTCATATGGATGTCATGACCACAATTATGTGCGCAACCCTCATGGATAGAACTATGCTCATTATTAGTCATATCGGGCATAGCGAGCGCATCCATATCAGCGCGAAATGCAATTAAAGGTTTGGCTGGATCAATAATTAAATCAGCAAGAAAACCGGTATAGCCTGCATAATTTTTAGTGGTATAACCGAAACTTGTTATTAAATCATGGCAATATTTTGCAGTTTTAAATTCCCGGCCAGAAAGTTCGGGGATTTTATGTAAATCTTGTCGAGTTTTTTTACTGAACTTTTCTAATGAAAATAATTTTTCACTGACATTGTATTTATTGATGTCCATCATATTCCCCATTTTGCCAAAATTAATTTGAGCAATGAAAGAAGCATTGAGAAAGTAGTCAGTAGAAACTATCATGAAAACGATGATCACTTGCCATAATATTTTTCTTCAGTTCCTTTTCCTTACTTATCAGTTGTCAGAGAATAATAAGACGACTCAATGATGAATAATTATATTGAATATTTAGGTGGTTAAAATATTTGTCGTTCCTGTATTACAACTCGCCTGATTTCCGCAACAATCGTATCAAGTTGTTCTGTCGAAACACTACGGATATCTGCCTCGACTTTACCTTCATTGGCTTTATATTCCCGAAAATAGATCGCTGTATTGCCTTGTCGGAGTTGTGCCAGAATTTCAAATGTACTTTTATTAATCTTTTGTTCGTCAAAAGTCATCTCAGCCCGTGCTATATCGCGACCAGCGTTGTCCCAGACTATTCAATTCGGCTATATCTGTACGGATAGTCCGGCTGGAAACCGCAAAGCGTTTTGCTAATTCAGCCTGTGGCAATATTGTTGCCTGAACTGCCTCAAAGATATAGATAAGGCGGGAATAGGGGAACAGGGCCACGATAATACCTTTTGCAAATAATTATGCCGTTGACTTGATATCCATAATGGTTTCGATTGCACCACTGCTCAAGAATCGTTGTTGATTAGGTACTGCCTGAATCGAACGGCTGACTGGCAGAACGCGAATACCTGAACCGAGGAACACGGGAACCGTAGTCATAAACAGTTGTTGTAATTCTCCTGCATCTGCAAAAAATGCAGCCGTTTTTCCTCCACCAATGAGCCAAACATCTTTACCTTTAGCTGCTGCTTTTGCTTTGGTAACAATTTGATGGGCTGAATCATGAGTGACAACGGCATTAATTTCTGCCGGAATGGACAAATTTCTGGAGGAGAGAATAAAAGAGGGAATATTCTGGTACGGCCAGTGACCTGAAATATTTTTCATTATCCATTCATAAGTCCCTGCACCTATAATTGCCGCGCCAATGCTTTGATAAAATTTCTCGTAAGGAGTGGCATCCTCGCTGAGGATAAATGTCTCTAACCAACCTAATTCGTGGTTTTCTGTAGCGATATAACCGTCCATTGTGGCCGCGACATAATAAACAAGCTTTGACATATCTTTCCTCATTTTTAATTTTAGGATTTATTTACGTTGTTTGAAAAAAAACAATAGGTGTTGAGATAAATTTTCGTTAAATTAATTAATAACTCTATCAGGAGAACCAGAAACCAATTAGCTTTTTGAAGTAATATTTTAGAAATGCGTGTTTAAAATAGATGTTTGTCACATAACTTACTGAAATAAAGATTTTGTCTATATTTTTTATGTATTCATTGTCACAAATATTGAATATTTAGAGTAAAACAAGATGAATAAATTGTTTTTTGAATCATGAATCATGAATCATGATTTCTTTAATCGCGCCGTATTTATAGATAATATATTGATTAATCAAATCACATTAAATTCACTTTAAGGATGAATGATGGCCATTGGATATTTCTTAGTTGTTGGGGATCAGACAACATGTGGTGGTGCGATCTTAACAGGCAGCAGTCAGGTCACTTTCTACGGCAAGCAATCTGCTCTTGAAGGTTCATCAGTCAGTTGTGGCAGATATGGCGGTTCTTACCAGATTATCGGTGGTGTCAGTGGTTTTCTGAATCACCAGAAAAAAATGGCAGGTACGCTGGATAGCCGAAGCAGTTGCCCTTGTCAGGCAGGTTTAATTCATTCCATTCCAGATTCTTACTCCAATTAATGCGTGTCAATCAACATCAATAGATAATGCCATTGTGAATATTACTGATGGCATTTAAATAGAACAGTAATAAATAATTTCCATTGTTAAAAATTATATGAAGAGCATATTAAAAAAATAAGAGCTATCTTACTGGACACGAGTTTGATTTGTTCATAAGATTATTTTTATTATAACGCAATGGGTTAGAGAACGGATTTAACCAAAATAAAAAGGATAAATAACGATGTCTAAATTTATTATTATGCGGAATAACCGGACGTTACTTAATGAAACTGTCTTTTATCTGACGCCGGGCAATACACTGACATTAAAGATTGATGGTTTAAATAGCGGCACCAGAAAACACCTTAAATTTATGCCGAATAATGGCCTTGTCTCTGTTTTCCAACTCGATAATCCTCAGCGCAGAGAACAGACACTGAAAATCACAGCCATCAATATGGGAATGAGTATTATCAGCGCGGTAGATACGAATATCAGCTACTGTTCCTTTTTTGCCGCCGGTGTTGCTGAGGATTGTTTCCCACCGTTAACAATTAATGTGTTATCTAAAATATCGATTCCTACTGATCTCACTCCTGAACAGAAAGCGATGTTGATGGTATTGTTGGCGGAGACGAAAACACCATCTACAATTGGGGCAGGCTATGATGAAAAGAAAGCAAGAGACGCAATGCAATATATGCATGATGCTCTATTGAATAGGGTTAAGTCTCCTAAGTCACATGAACTTGATGTACCAAAACATGGAAATAAATTAATCGGACTTATTTCAGGGCCAAGAACAATAGAGGGATTTAGCCAGTATCCCAATATTAAATCTGATATACAAAAAAGAATTAATGGTATGATAGCAACTGCCAATGAAGGTACTCATATTGACTTCCTTGTTTATCGTCAATTAATTACAAATGCTATCAATATAGTCAAAAGTAATAAAATATCAAATACAGAAGTTATTGCGTGGAGAACAAAAGACTATGATTCTCCAGGTAAAAATTTCATTAAGTTATTTTCATTACAAGGGCAGGATTTTTATAAATTATCAGATAGTTATCTGAAATAAGAGATTATATATGAAATATTTAATTGGTATTACTATAATTTTATTCTCTATTAGTGCCTTTACAAAACAGGAACAGTTGGATTTTAATGCTTGGGAAGAGAAGGGTAGTTGGGGTATATTTGCCTCAAAACCCGATGATAGGTTTGACCCGTTAAAAATAAAAAAATATAAAGAAAATTATATTCTGGCATTTAGCTATATTATTAACGTCTTAGAAGAACAAAATGTAATTAATAAATTTTGTTTGATTGGATATAAATTTTATAAGAAAAGTGATCGTGATGGATTTAACAGCGTTATTGTTTATTGGAAAAATGCTAATAGATTGATTAATTGGGAGCTTCCTGATGGAAACTATGATGACAAGTTTAAATCCATTTTATACAGCAAACCCTTTATTGATATCAGTGATTCAGTTGTTCCATATAAAGAAGCAGAAGGAGCACAAGCTTTATGGGCTAAAGAAGGTGTTATCCAAATGATGGAAGATTGTGAATTGCATGGTCAGAAAATAACAATAAAACCTTCGGAAGTTGTTGATATTAAATAATAGAGAACCTGCTCGCAGCCAGCGAGCAGGTGTACCTATATAGACAAATATAAACATTTTCTCAAAATCAATCGTCAGAAAATACTAAGATCCGCTACGTAATCTACCGAAACGCCGATAATACGCGGCAGCAGGTTGTGGCAGTTTACCTATGGTAGTTTCACATTGTTCACCGATGTACTGTGTTGCGGCAGAGCCAATGCGTTGGTAGATGTTGATACATAAATGACGGGCGATTTGTCCTTCCCACTGTGCAGGTAGCAGGGCATCCGGTAGGAGTGGATCGCGCAGTACGACACGGCGGTAAAAGTGGATAAGCAGAAGACGTAATTGGAAGCAGCGTTCTGGTGTCAGTTCATCTGGATTGCAGTCTTGCAATAGTTTCATCAAAGGACGGAATGAGAGGATAAATTCATGGTAGCGTTGAGCGACCTGGTCCAGCGACCAACTGGCGGATACCCGCTCTTTCAGGCTCTGCTCTGAACGGGGATAAGGATAATCCGCCCGGAAGTAGATAACAGAGTCACTGGCGTTGAGTTCTCCGAGCAGGGCGGGAATATCACTTTGTGAGCTGCCAGGGGCAGCCATTAATGTGCTGTTGAGTTGACCAAATCCAAGCCAGCTCAACTCTTTTTTCAGGCGGATGCGTTCTTCTTTGTTGCTCTCTTCCAGTAGCAGTAGATCCCATTTGCCATCCCAGGCAGGTTGTTCGCTGAGATAAATTTTACTCTCTGCATGGCGGAATTGGTTCATGCCGCGTTCTGTAATGCGGTAATAGCTACGACGACCTATTTTTTCTACCTCTAGCCATCCCTCTTTTTGCAAACGAAAGACAGATGTTCGCACAAAGCGGTTACTGAATCCCATCGGTTCCAACAGAAGGCTAAGACTACCTAGCCAGACTTCACCACCCCGGTGACTGAGGGCATCGCCATACAAAGAAATAATCAGCGATGTTCCGCTAATCGGCTGGGCAGTGAGAGCATATTGAATAAAATCATCGAGTCTGTAAGTCATATTGTGTTATTTTTGTATCGGAATTGTGTCATGACATTAGCATAATTATCCATGCCGACGGTTATCTATCACCCGAACCGCTTTGCCTTCTGAGCGGGGAATGTCTCCGCAGTTGACGATGCTGACTTCTGTATTGATACCGACCATAGATTTAATGTGGTGGCGCAGTTGGTGGCAAATGCCACAGCGTTGTTGGAAACTGAGTTGATTAGGTTCTTTCAGTTCGACCTTGACAGACAGGCTGTCATCATTACCCACGCGATTCACTTCCAATTGATAGTGTGGTGACAGTTCCCTGAAACGTACAATCTGTTCTTCTATCTGTGAGGGGAAGACGTTAATACCACGGATAATAAGCATATCGTCGGAGCGTCCGGTGATCCTGTCCATACGGCGCATATTGCGAGCGGTTCCCGGTAATAAACGTGTCAGGTCACGGGTACGGTAGCGGATCACAGGCATGGCTTCTTTGGTCAGCGTTGTGAAAACCAGTTCGCCATGCTCTCCGTCCGGCAGGACATTCAGGTTATCCGGATCAATCACTTCTGGATAAAAGTGATCTTCCCAAATGGTGGAACCATCCGCGTATTCCACTGATTCCATCGCAACACCCGGCCCCATGACTTCGGACAGGCCGTAAATATCCAGTGCTTTAATGCCCATACGTGTCTCTATTTCCTGGCGTAGCCCTTCCGTCCACGGTTCGGCTCCGAAAATACCAACCCGGAGGGAACATTGTCTGGCATCGCCTCCCATTTGTTGTTCCAGCTCGTCCAGTAGTGTCAGACAGTAGGAAGGTGTCATCATGATGATGTCAGGCTTAAAATCCCGGATCAGGTGTGCTTGTTTTTCCGTTTGTCCTCCAGACATGGGGATCACGGTTGCTCCCAGACGCTCAGCACCATAATGTGCACCTAATCCCCCCGTAAATAAGCCGTAACCGTAAGCAACGTGTACTTTGTCTTTGGCTGTACCCCCGGCGAAACGCAGACTGCGGGCGACCAAGTCAGCCCAGTTATCAATGTCCTGTTGGGTATAGCCCACGACAGTCGGACGACCTGTCGTACCGGATGACGCATGAATACGCACAATTTTTTCTATTGGCACGGCAAAGGTATCAAAAGGGTAGTTATCCCTTAGATCCTGCTTGGTGGTGTAAGGAAATTTCTTGATGTCATCAAGTTGTCTGAAATCACTGGGATGAATGCCGATGGCATCAAATTTGTGTTGATACATTGGTACGTTGTTATAGGCGTGATGCAGCGTCCATTTTATTTGCTCAAATTGCCGTGTCTGAATTTCATCGCGTGAGGCAAATTCAATAGGATCGAAATGTGTATTGGTGTGTGGTGTAACGTGTGAGTAGAAGTGTTGTACGTTGTTGCTCATAATTTCCCGCCATTTTGTTGATTTGGTTGTAACAGGCTGTTTTTATAAGTTATATGCGCTCGATAATCATGGCGATACCTTGTCCCACTCCAACGCACATGGTGCATAGGGCATAACGGCCAGCTCGCCGTTCCAGTTCAAGAGTGGCTGTCAGCGCAAGGCGGGCACCACTCATGCCCAATGGGTGCCCAAGCGCAATTGCGCCGCCATTCGGGTTGATATGCTCTGCATCATCCGGCAATCCCCATTGACGAATGACTGCCAGTGACTGGGCTGCAAAGGCTTCATTCAGTTCAATCACATCCATTTGATTCAGGCTTAGGCCCGCAAGTGCCAGTACTTTTTCAGTGGCAGGCAGTGGTCCTATCCCCATAATGCGCGGTTCAACACCACTGGTGGCGGTTGCGACAATACGTGCCCGTGGGGTCAGACCATGTTGTTGAACTGCTGTTTCTGAAGCGATGATCAGAGCGGCTGCTCCGTCATTGACGCCGGAGGCATTGCCGGCAGTGACTGTGCCGTCAACACGGAATGGGGTTTTGAGCTTTTGCAACTGCTCAAATGTTGTGTCAGACCGGGGATGTTCATCCTGTGAAAATAAAGTGGCTTTGCGGGGGCCAGGCAGGGTAACAGGAGTGATCTCTTCGGCCAGAATACCGCGTTGCTGAGCTTTGGCTGTACGTTGCTGGCTACGCAGCGCGAAAGCGTCCTGAGCCTCCCGGCTGATTTTAAATTGGGTTGCAACGTTCTCTGCGGTTTCCGGCATCGAATCCGTGCCAAATTGTTGTTGTATGCGTGGATTAATGAACCGCCAGCCAATCGTGGTATCGAATATCTGTGCTTGACGGCTGAACGCATTTTCTGCTTTTCCCATCACTAATGGCGCACGGGTCATGGATTCAACACCACCAGCCAGTATCAGAGCAGCTTCACCAGTTTTGATACTGCGGGCCGCAAAAGCCAGTGCTTCCAGACCAGAACCACACAATCGATTGAGAGTTGTTCCGGGGACGGAATATGGTAGTCCAGCCAGTAATACCGCCATGCGTGCGACATTACGGTTATCTTCGCCAGCCTGATTGGCACAACCGAGGATGACGTCATCAATACCTTGCCCATCTAATGTGGGATAACGTGCTATCAGTGCTTGTAATGGCAGAGCGGCCAGATCATCAGCCCGCAGACTGGCAAGGGCACCACCATAACGTCCGATAGGGGTACGTACTCCATCACAAATAAATGCATGATTCATGATTTTTCTCCCCGATGTTCTTTAGGAAGAGAAGTTTGAGATGGAAGAACTTTTGAGGGCTCTTCTAAAACTGAGTGACCAAGGCGATGTGCGTGACCACGGAAGAAGGCTACTGTTTTGCCATTCTGATTGGTCACTTTGACATCATACAACCCAGACGTTTTTCCCTGATGTTGCACCGAAGCGATAGCCGTGAGTTGGTCACCATTAAAGACTGGATGAATGAAATCTATACTGCATCCTGAAGCCACCGCAGCCGGTCCTTCACTGTTACAGGCGTAAGCAAAAGCTGTGTCAGCCAGAGTGAATATGATGCCACCATGACAGGTTTTATGACCGTTGAGCATAGTAGGCTCAACGGTCATGCTTAATTGAGCGATCCCGATATCGATATAGTCGATGTGTATACCCATATGGTTGGCACAAGCATCTTTGGTATACATGGCCTCAATAGAGTGCCGGGCAAGTTGTTTAGGAGAGTTATTGGTTTTATCAGGCATGATTTTTCTTCTTATATTTATTGATGTTCATATTGCTATGTAGACAGGTGCTGCGGTGAGATATGTGGCAGTGAGACATAACCCCCAGCCAGTTGGCGTAGCAAAGGTGACGGACGGTAACGGGGTTCGCCGTAGAATTGTTGTAAGTTTTCTAATGTACTGAGAATGTGCCGCCAGCCAAGCTGGTTGCCCCATGTCAAAGGGCCAATGGGATAATTCACGCCATAACACATTGCCAGATCGATATCTTCGGCGTTAGCGATACCTTTATTAAGAGCATCCAATGCTTCGTTGCACAGCATTGCTACAGTACGCATGGTCAGCAGAGCCGGGTAATCCGGCAGTAAAATCACCTGCTTGCCGAGGGCGTGTAGAAAGTTGATCACTTTTGCGGTCTGTTGCTGAGTATTCTGGCAGGCTACACTGAGCGTCATTATCGGAGCGGTCTGATGATTGGCTGATAGATCAAACTGCACTATCGGCATCCCAATTTCATCAGTAAGTTGTGAGCTGGTTTTCCCTGTTGCCAGCATAAATATAACGTCATCAATCTGTAATGCTGGTGATGGTAGCTGAATATTTTCGCCTTTTTCAGCAGCAATTTTATCGGGGTGTAATAATCCGTGTTGCTGTAACAGTGTGGTAAAGGACGGCAGGACAGACCAATTACCGATTGTTTTCATTTGTTCAGGTGGTATTAGTGCTGCCGGCGATATTTCTGTAATCATCTCCATAATGGTGGGAATAAATTGTTGTTGCGTTTTGTCAGCGTAATCCTTGCCCGCATAAACATAAAATCCCCGGCCACTTTTACGCCCCAGATGATTAGCTTCCACCAGTTCTTTTTGTCGTAGTGATGGCTGAAAACGTGTATCACCATAGAAAGCATTGAACAGGGATTCGGTTACGGCGTAATTAACATCATGCCCAATTAAATCGGTAAGCTGCAATGGCCCCATCGCAAAGCCGCCGGAGTCTTTCATAACCGCATCCAGTGTTGCGGGGGAAGCAATTTGTTCTTCCAGTGCACGCAGGGCTTCCGCATAAAAAGGGCGTGCGATACGGTTAACAATAAAACCGGGTGTAGAACGACAAATGACAGGCTGTTTTTGCCAGTTGATCACGAGGCGTTTAAGAGTTGCTATTGTCTGTGGCGACGTTTCCAACCCCTGCACGATTTCTACCAGTTTCATCAATGGGGCAGGATTAAAAAAATGCAGCCCTGCCATACGCTGAGGAGCTTCCAGTACGCGGGCAATTGCAGTAATCGACAACGATGAGGTGTTACTGGCAAAAAGGGTTTGTTGTGAACAAAGGGTTTCCAGTTGGCGGAATAGATCCTGCTTCGCTGCCAACTTTTCGATAATCGCTTCAATGACCAGGGCGCTTGATACCAATGAATGTAACGAATCTACCAGCGTGATACGTTGCAACAGTTCCTGAGTTTTGCCTGCATCTGCCTTGCCTGCTTCAACACGTTGATGCAGGCGGGTGTGGAGTGTATCTAGCGCACGTTGTGCCGCTTCACTGTTTACATCAAATAGCAGGACAGTATGTCCTGCCTGAGCTGCTACCTGAGCAATGCCGATACCCATCGTGCCTGCACCAATCATAGCGATTGGGCCGTTCAGTGTTGATTCATTGAGCATTGAATTATGAGATATTGAACGATGATGTATGGGCATGTTCATGATTATTTCCCTTTGAATTGTGGTTCGCGTTTTTCTATGAATGCGTTAACGCCTTCCTGGAAGTCTTCAGTGTGTCCGCACTGGCGCTGTAGATCGCGTTCGAGATCAAGTTGCTCATCTAACGTATTGCTTGCCGCTGCGTAAGTGGATTTCTTAATACATGCGAGAGAGAAGGTGGGTTGGGTTGCCAGACGTTGCGCGATTTCCCAGGCTTTCTCCTCTAACTCATTAGGCTCGAAAACTTGCCAGATCATTCCCCATTCCAGTGCCTGTTCAGCGGTGATTTTGTCTCCTAACAAAGCCATTCCCATAGCACGGGCATGACCAATATGATGGGGCAGGAACCAGCTACCGCCCGCATCCGGTGTCAGACCAATACGACAGAACGCCTGAATAAAACTGGTGTCGCGGGCTGCGATCACAATGTCACAGGCCAAAGCGATAGAGAGACCGGCTCCTGCGGCGACACCATGCACAGCACAGACCACCGGCTTGGGTAGGGACGTCAGACGGCGGATCAGCGGATTGTAGAAAGTTTCAATGGAATAACCGAGATCAGGAACGCCACCTACATTGATAACAGCGTTGCGATCGTTTAAATCTTGCCCCGCACAAAAGCCACGTCCGGATCCTGAGAGCAGCACACAGCGCACTGATTCATCCTGTTCCGCGATCGTTAGTGCCTCACTTAGCTGCCGGTGCATTTCCTCGTTAAAACTGTTTATGCATTTGGGACGGTTGAGTTTAATGCTAAGGACACCTGCTTTAATTTCAGTGAGGATCGTGGGTATATTTTCATTTTCCATCTATTAGTATCCTTTAAAGGTCGGTTTACGTTTTTCAAGGAAGGCCGAAATACCTTCCTGATGGTCGGCTGTACCTGCCAAAGCAATAAAGTATTGGCGCTCGGCAGACAGCCCTTGTGACAAGCCGGTTTCGTGTGCAGTCCTGAGCGCAGCCTTAGCCGCCCGCAATGCCAGCGGCGAAAATTCACTGATGCGGTTTGCTATCTGTTGTGCACGCTTCAACGTCAGGTTTTCGATACAAACTTCACTCACTAACCCCGCTTGCAGTGCTTGCTGAGCATCAATAGTTTCACCTGTTAATATCATCTGGCTGGCAAGGGCTTTGCCAACACTGCGAATAAGTCTCTGTGTACCTCCTGCACCCGGCATTAATCCCAGAGTGATTTCCGGCAGGCCGAAGCGGGCACTTTCACCGCAGATCACCAGATCACAGGCCAGTGCAAGTTCACAACCTGCGCCGAGCGCATAGCCGTTAACAGCGGCTATTATCGGTTTGCTGATATTGTTCAGGCGTTGCCAGAGTTGAGGACGACGATCGGTTATTGCGGTTGCAACGGTCTGTTGCTGTAGTTCTTTGAGATCGGCACCCGCGGCGAAACAGCGCTGTGAACCGGTAATGATAATAGCGCCGGTGCCGGCATCGGTATCCGCTTGCTCCAGATGCTGTACAAGCTGTTCCAGACAGTCATTGCTGAGAGCATTGCGCACTTCTGGACGGTTGAGAGTCAGTGTGCGTACCCGCTGTTGCTGCTGACATAAAATCCATTCTTGGTTCATGGTGGCTCCTGATTTATGCCCATTTTTTCTGGAAAATTTTTTAGTGATGAGAAATCTTAGACGTCAAAATCAACAACGACACCGTCGCCTTTCGGCCACGACTGACAGCTTAAAATATAGCCGGAAGCCAGTTGGTCTGGCTCCAGGCTGTAGTTCACTCCCATATCCACTTCACCGGATTTGAGCCGACATTTGCAGGTGGCGCAAACCCCGCCTTTACAGGCATAGGGTAAATCTGCTCCCTGGCGCAGGGCTGCATCAAGAATGCTGTTATCCTCAGTGTTCATGACAATATTCAAGATACGGCCATCCAGATGAATTTTGACACGGGTTTCATTGCGTTCGATTAGATTGTCTGGACGGGAAGTGGCGTAAAGGGGACGATTCCCTGTGTTGAAACGTTCACTATGAATGTGTTCAGACGGCATACCAGCCTGCTCAAGTGCCGTTTTGGCATCATCCAGCATAGCTTCAGGCCCACAAAGAAAGGCGTGATCAAACTGAGCAAAAGTGAGCAGGGTTTTGCCAATACGTAAGAGGCTTTCTGCATTGATACGACCGTTGAACAGCGGGCTGTCGGTAGTTTCCTGACTGAACAGGTATATTATCTGAAAACGTTGTAGATAGCGGTTCTTGAGATCAGACAGCGCTTCTTTGAACATCACGGAGCGACTGGTACGATTACCATAAATCAGAGCAAAAGAACTTTCTGGCTCCAGGGCCAATGTACTTTTGATAATCGATAGAATCGGGGTAATACCGGAACCCGCCGCAATAGCCAGATAATTTCCCCGCGCACCAGTATCAGGACGATGGCCAAAATGACCTTGTGGTTGCATGACTTCTAATTCATCGCCAACTTTCAATTGTTGGTTGATAAAGGTGGAAAAGCGCCCCTGATAAACGGCCTTGACGCCTATTTGTAATACATTATCCAGTGGCGAACTACAGATGGAATAACAGCGGCGCAGCTCTTCCCCATCCACCTTTGCTTTGAGTGTCAGATGCTGACCGGGCTGATAGTGAAAGAATTCTCTTAATTCATCGGGGACATGCAGCGTGACGGCAACGGAATCAGGGGTTTCCTGCTCAATAGCGACAATACGTAAGTGATGAAATTGCGTTCGCTGAAACGGTGTCCGCTGGCGTTGCGTCCGGTAAAATTGTTCCTGTTGGTGCTGTTTTTGTTGAGAACCGGGACGATGAAGAATAGTCATCTGCTGCTCCCTTATTAAATACATTTGAAATAATCGAAAGGTTCCAGGCATTGCCGGCAGCGATAAAGCGCTTTGCAGGCAGTGGAACCAAATTCACTGATTTTCTCCGTTTCATGACTGCTACAACGGGGGCAGATGATAGATTCTGTATCTGCCGGTTTCTCACAGGCTGAACCTTGCGGCGGTGCGATACCGGATTCACGTAAACGCTGTCTGGCATCTGCATTCATCCAGTCAGTTGTCCATGCCGGACTTAGACTCACATCAATATGCACTGGCGAGAACCCTGCCTGAGTCAGTGTTGTGTGGATTTCATTGACCAGAAATTCTGTCGCCGGGCAGCCTGAATAAGTCGGGGTGAATATCACTTGCCAGCCTGTTTGACCAGCTTGCTCAGTGTGGAAAGGCTGAACAGCTCGTACCATACCGAGATCGGTAATGGATAATGTTGGCAATTCTGGATCGGCAATCTGATGTAAACACTGCCAGATCTGATGGACTTCCGGCTGCTGCAATGTTTTGAATTGCTGTTCCATCATTTCCTCCTGATCTTATCGGGCTTGGTTATCAGCCTCAGTCACCAGTTACAGTCTGGATAAGTCCGTTGCAAAAATTGCATTTCTGCCAGTATGTAACCCAAATGTTCTGTATGTTGCCCTTGTTTGCCACCCTGTCGATAAGGTATTTCCTGTGGTATGTCTAACGTGGCTTGGGCAAAGGTCTCTTTGACGATTTGTTGCCACGGCTCATATAGTGTGCGGGGATTTGTGGCAATTCCAGCTTCAGCAAGGTGTTGTTCCACTTCATCACAGTGGAATAGTTCGCCGGTAAAGCGCCACAATTGATTGACAGCGTTTTGCATTTTTTCGTGGCTTTGTTCTGTGCCATCCCCCAGACGGATCATCCAGCCACGGCTAAAACGCAGGTGATAATTCGCTTCTTTCAATGACTTATTGCTAATGGCTACTAACTGAGAGTCCTGACTCTGCCCTAATGCCTGATAAAGTAAGATGTGATAGGCATCAATGAAAAACTGGCGTGCTAACGTATCGTTAAAGCCACCATTAGGCTGTTCTACCAACAAAAGATTGCAAAATTCCCGTTCCTCACGACCAAAAGCCAGTTTATCTTCATCAACATTTGTCCCGTGATTTGTCTCGTAAAGCGTGGCGGCATAACTGAGAAAATTGCGTGCTTGCCCCAGTAAATCGAGACCAATATTGGATAGCGCTAAGTCAATCTCCAGCTCTGGTGCATGACCACACCATTCGCACAGGCGTTGCGCCAGAACCAGCGGGCTGTCTCCCAGACGCAGTACGTAGTTAGCCAGGTTATCGTTAAAAAGATCATGATCAGGCTTAGGGTTAAAAAGTGTCTCGTTGGGTGAAACAGCACGAAATGTATTCATGTCTCACCTCTACATATTCTTAATGCCATCAGGGATCGTGTAGAAAGTCGGATGACGGTAGATTTTGTCTTCTGAGGGCTCGAAAAAAGCTTCGCGATCTTCTGGTTGTGATGCAATCAGATACATGGATTTCACTACCCAGATAGAGCAACCTTCATTGCGTCGGGTATAGGCATCACGTGCATTTTCCAGTGCCATTTGATCGTCTGCTGCGTGGAGGCTGCCAACATGACGGTGAGTCAGCCCCTGCTTGCTGCGGATAAAGACTTCATACAGTGGCCAATCGGTATCGTTCATGTTTTGTCTCCTTCTTCCGAATTTGTACTCATCACGCAACGGATTAAACAGCCTGTTTTTTAGCTGCCATTTTTTTGGCATAAACAGAAGCCGCTTCACGTACCCAGCTCCCGCTTTCCCACGCATGGCGTTTGGCTTCCAGACGTTCGTGATTGCATATGCCCCGCCCTTTGAGCACTTGATAGAATTCATCCCAATTGATTTCACCAAAACGGTAATGGCCAGTGGTTTCATCCCAGGTTAACTCCGGATCGGGTGCGGTCATGCCTAATGCTTCCAATTGAGGGACGGTGTTATCAATAAATTTCTGTCGCAGTTCATCATTACTGAATCGTTTGATTTTCCAGGCTATGCTTTGGGCGCTGTTGGGAGAATCACTGTCATTGGGGCCAAACATCATCAGAGTTGGCCACCAGAATCGATTGATGGCATCTTGCAGCATGGCACGCTGAGCTTTATTGCCCTTTGCTAATGCCATAACTGCCTCATAACCTTGCCGCTGGTGGAAACTCTCTTCTTTGCAGATCTTAACCATAGCACGGGCATAAGGGCCGTAAGATGCCCGGCACAGAGCGACCTGATTAACAATCGCAGCACCATCCACCAGCCAGCCAATAACTCCGACATCCGCCCAGCTTAAGGTGGGATAGTTGAAGATTGATGAATATTTCATCTTGCCAGCCAGTAGCTTTTGATAAATGTCCTGACGAGAGCAGCCAAGTGTTTCTGCGGCACTGTAGAGATAAAGCCCGTGCCCTGCTTCATCCTGTACTTTTGCCAATAACACGGCCTTACGGCGCAGTGTGGGGGCACGAGTGAGCCAGTTGGCTTCCGGCAACATACCGACAACTTCCGAGTGTGCGTGTTGACCTATCTGACGTATCAGGTTTTGGCGATAGGCATCGGGCATCCAGTCCTTAGCTTCAATGGAAAGGTCGGCCTCGATCTTAGTGTCAAAGTGCGCCTGGAGTTGATCCGTTGTCATATATGCTCCAAATATGATTCTTATTTTTTAAGTTAAAGCATAAAAATGAATCATTAAATGCAACTGTGAATCTACAAATCGATAACAAAAATATCAAACGGTTTGTTTGTATATTTGTCGAACACATCACAATATTTGCTTTTTATTTTTTTAAAAAAGCCGTGATTAATTTTTATTGTTAGGGAAAAGTAAGGATATTGACATGCGACGTCCCTAAAGTGCTCTAATTTTGTTAATTTACCAGATGGTCTTTTTTATGGATTATGTGATACATAAATGTTGTATATGTGGTTAATGATGATTCATTAATACAATCGGTGGAGAAAAAAATGCAACAGTTAACCAGTTATATATGTGGTGCCTGGGTTTATGGAAAAGGTCATGCCAGAACTATTCACCATGCAGTAAATGGTAAAGCCTTGTATCAGGTATGTTCAGATGGGCTGCCACTGGCTGATAGTCTCAGTTACGCCAGGAAAAAAGGGGGCAAAGCTCTTGCGGCTATGACATTCCAGCAGCGGGCTCAGATGATGAAAGCCGTTGCAAAGCACCTGCTTGCTAATAAAGAAGCCTTGTATGCTATTTCAGCAGAAACCGGAGCGACCCGTTCGGATGGCTGGATCGATATTGAGGGAGGCATCGCAACGTTATTTTCCTATGCGGGTCTGGCAGGACGTGAGTTACCGGATGATGTTCTGTGGCCGGAAGATGAGATGATCCCACTGTCGAAACAGTCCCAGTTTGTCGCTCGCCATGTTCTGACCTCTCGTCCCGGCGTTGCGCTACATATCAATGCGTTTAACTTCCCTTGCTGGGGAATGTTGGAAAAACTGGCTCCGACCTGGATGGCGGGTATGCCGGCAATTATCAAACCTGCGACCGCATCAGCACAATTAACACAGGCGATGGTGAAATTGATACTCGATAGTGGTTTAGTGCCAGAAGGTGCACTGCAACTGATCTGCGGTGGCATTGGTGATCTGTTTGATCATCTCGATTATCAAGATGCGGTCACTTTTACAGGTTCAGCCCAGACTGGGCAGAAATTGAGAATTCATCCACGACTGGTTGAAAAATCAATTTCATTCACGATGGAAGCAGATTCCCTTAACTGCTGTATTTTAGGGGAGGATGTCACGCCGGAAATGCCAGAATTCGGTGTATTCATTAAGGAAGTTGTTCGTGAGATGACGGTGAAAGCAGGACAAAAATGTACGGCTATCCGGCGTATCATTGTACCTGTCAGCCAACTTGAGGCGGTTAAACAAGCGTTGCTTAAACGTTTGTCTGGTGTAGTGGTGGGCGATCCTGCTTTACCGGATGTACGTATGGGAGCATTGATCAACCTTGAACAACGGGGTGAGGTCCAATCCAAGGTTGATGAACTGTTACACAGTGGCTGTGAATTACTGTGCGGCGGTGCGTTGGATAAGTTAGTGCTGGCAAATAATACTCACAGCGATGGGGCGTTCTACCCGCCAACTCTGCTTTATTGTGCAGATCCGATGACTAATCAGGTCGTACATGAAACGGAAGCCTTTGGGCCGGTTTCCACTTTGATGGCTTATCAGGACACGGAACAGGCGATTGCTCTGGCCTTGATGGGGCAAGGTAGTCTGGTGGGTTCATTGGTCACGGCAGATGAGCAAATTGCGATACAGGTTATCCGGGCAACAGCTTGTGCTCATGGCCGCATGTTGATTCTGGATGAGGCGGCATCAGCGGAATCCACAGGACACGGTTCTCCGTTACCTATGTTGGTACATGGCGGACCGGGACGTGCTGGTGGTGGTGAAGAGTTGGGAGGATTGCGTGCGGTAAAACACTATATGCAGCGAACTGCAATTCAGGCTAGTCCAAGTATGCTGACGGCAATTGGTCGTGAGTGGGTGCGCGGTGCGAAAGTGAAGGAAGATCCGGTTCATCCTTTCCGTAAATATTTCGAACAAATTGAGATTGGAGAGAGTTTGCTGACTGCTCGCCGGACGGTGACGGAAGCGGATATCGTCAATTTCGCTTGCCTGAGCGGTGATCATTTTTATGCTCATATGGATAAAATTGGTGCGGCTGAATCTCTGTTTGGTGAGCGTGTGGCGCATGGTTACTTTGTTGTATCAGCCGCTGCCGGTCTGTTTGTTGATGCACCTGTCGGGCCAGTATTGGCGAACTACGGTATGGAAAACCTGCGCTTTATTGAACCAGTGAAAATTGGCGATACGATTCAGGTTCGGTTGACCTGTAAGAAGAAGATTAAGAAAGTTCAGAAGACCCCGGATGATAAGCCACAAGGTGTTGTTATGTGGGATGTGCAGGTTTTGAATCAGGAGCAACAGCCTGTCGCCCTTTACAGCATCCTCACATTGGTGGAGCGGCAGCAGAGGGATTATGTTTAACTCGTTAATATGCTCTAAATAAGAGAGATAAAGTGCCTGAGGAACAAGATTAATAAAACAAAGTGGTGATATTCCTCAGGCCAATTTTTACATTTACATCCAGAATTCGGGTTGATCATTATTATTGGAGAGCAAAAGTTGCAGCTTTTTGAATAGTTCTTCTAAGCTCGAAATTAAATAAGGGATAAATTTTTCGTTTCCTAAAGTACGGGTAAAGACATCATTTGGCAAAAAACGCTCCATTTCCGCCATGAACGCTTGACCAGTGATCACTTCTGGTAAGGATTGGCGGCACTGTTCGAGTAAGGTAGTAAAATTTGTCAGTTTGTAGTCAGCAATTTTTTTCTTCACCAAATCAGTGTCTAATTTGGCATTTTGTTGTTGTAACCAAACCAAATCCCAAATGTCCCGATGGCGCACATAATTTCTGGTAGCAGGTAATGCAATCAGTTTGTCTGCCATAATTTCATCTAAGGTTTCGACATGTATCAAGGTATCATTGTAACCATCGGGCAGAGAATCGTAGTTATTACGTAATGGTAAAATATTTCGGGTATAAGCAGGAATATTGGCAACTTCAATCTTAATGCGTTGTTTGGGTAAATCTTTTCTATCGGGAGAAGTAATAACAGCAATCTGCCATTTGCTGATTTTAAGTTCAGAATATTCAGGCTGTTGTTTCAGTGTTTCTGGTTCTTTTACTGTGACTTCTAAGCCATATCGTGTTCCAATGTAATCTTCAATACATTGCTTCATATCTGTTAATTGGCTGGATGAGAAATCGTTTCCACCAGCGAAGTCTAGGTTTTCACTAAAACGGTTGCCCCCGTAACAAAGGCGTAAAGACGTCCCTCCCTGAAAAATAAGGTCATCAAGTAATCCACTCTGCTCAAGACAAAATAAGATGTCATAATGGAGAATTTCTTTTTCAATAACGGGTCGCATATGTTTTATTTGACCATTTTGCAAAATGTGATCGACCAGTTGTGAGAAATCTGCACGATTAATCCTCATAGATTATCTCCTCTTCAACCAAATGTGTATTTCTACCCACTCGTTTTAGGTCACGGTAGGCGGCTTGTTTACTTGCCAGGCGGAGTGGTCTGCCAATTTCTTTGATATTACAGATAATGTCGGGGACTGACCTTTTTGTGTGTGTAAATTCAATGATACCGAAAGGAGTTTTGTAGGTTCCTTTACGGCCTGTAGTCATCACTGTCAGCCGATCAATTGGAATTTGTGAAATGGCACCGTATTCAGATAGTGCAGATTCTAAGCTGACATAGTTGTATTCACCTCTTCTCATTGCCTTGGCAATGAGTTCCAGCGTGTTTAATCCTTTACGTTGCGATAGTCTAAATACGTAAATGCCTTTAGAAGCGCGTAATAATACACCGTGCTTAACGAGACGGTGCAGGCTGGCTTCAAAGGCACGTTTGCTGTCCTCTGAAAAAATTTTGGCAAGATCTTTAGTGGTGAAGACATAGCGGCCTTGTTGATCAAATTTACTCAGTCGTTGAATAGCGGTAGTTTGATTCATGGTATTAAGTCTACACTGATATCACTTTTAAATGTGGTTTATGTAAATATAATAGCATCTGATTAAGTGGACATAAACCTCATTTAAAGGAGATGTTTGTGTCTATCTGGTAGGGAATTTTTTTATATTTTTAAGGTAAGTTGAGCCAGATGGGTGATGATAGGAGCGAATATTATGTCATGTAGCAGGATGATAATCGTGGATATTTTCTTGCAAATCTGGGTATATCGTCATACTTGCTTCAAGGTTTATATCGACAACTTGCCTGTAAGATACGAATAATTGTTTCAGCCCCGCTGCGATTAGGGTTGATGCGGATCATGCGTTTTTCCAAAGAGGGGTCCGCCTGACGAAATGTGCCGGAAATTCGGTAAAACAATGGGGGAATTTCAAATTTCGATTCGGCACCGACGGGATAAGGTAATGCACCCAATGTGTGTGCTGTGGTCAGTACGGCATCTGCAATCGGTTCGTGAAATTCCACTAAGACAACTTTTGACTGAGCGTTGGCGATAAATGCCCGCTTCACTTGTGGCACTTCACCCTGATTCAGCCTTGTCACCAGAGATTCATTCACTTCAGATTGCACTGCGTGCATGACTGGGGCGAATACTAACCCACGTAATGCTTCCATCGCCTGATAACCTTGAATCTGGCAGCCACCGGAGTACATGCTGTGGCGCAGTTTATCAATCACAGTCTGTTGGCCGATAACCACGCCTACGCCTTGTGGCCCCAGTAATTTGAAACAAGAAAAGGCAGAAAGGGTTGCGCCGTATTCACAACCAATATGTGGTACTTTCATTGCGGCATAATTGTCATCTACCAATGAAGGAATGTGGTATTGATTTAAGATGGCAATGATATCTTGCAGAGCATAGTAATCATCGATTTTTTGCCGTGTATGCTGGATCAGGCAGGCTACTGGCTGATATTGCTTAATGCTGGTTTCTAGTTGGTTTGTACAGTTGAAATCAGCATATACAACATTAAGCCCCATTTGTTCAATCGATGTTTTTGTTGTGGGATAAACGGGGGCATCATGCACCAGTAATGTCTCATGAGGACGAAGCAGTGCCGCCAACCCGGCACGTAAAGCACCGGTTCCGGCACCATTGACAAAGGCCGCTGCTTCAGCCCCAAAGTACTCGGCGATTACCCTTTCAATACGTTGAGTCATCCGGGGTTGATGGAGATCCGGGACTAAGCCCAGATCGCCTTGTGAGAGAAAATCAGCTCCGGGAAAGTGACGACAGATAATATCCACCAGCTTAAATTGCTGCTGTTGGGCTTGTGCCATAGTCATACTTTTCAGTGGATAGCTTTGCAATGAAGCTGTTTTCATTCTCTTACTTTATTCCTGTTAATTGATTCCTGCTAAATAGAGCACGTTGGCAAGAATACCTACCGCAATGGTGGCAATCGGGCCTATTGCCATTTCAACCAAAGGACGTTTGGAAGTCCGGTTGAGCAGGTAGATACCTGCCACAATCATAAAGCCCATACCCGGTAGAATTGCGTTGGAAGCAATCATACCACCAACCAACAGGGCGACTTCGAGCATTTTGGTGATCGCGGTACGAATATGGCCACTACAGGCTTTAACGCCGGGGTATTTATCCAGCCAAATTGCAATTTTCGCCAGCAACTGGATCTCAATAAACATAGTGATACCGCCTGCAATAAAGGCGAGCCACGGGTTATTGGTTGCCAGCCCTGCCACAAAGACGAATTTCATCCCGTTGGGGCTATACACGCCGGTAGCGATTGCCGTCGTACCGACCAGCGGAACAAACCCGATGGCACGAGCCAGCGCTACCAGCAAGGCGTTAGTTTGTTCATCTTGTGCCATTAATTGCAGTGATACCGGTCCTTCTGCCAGCAGGCTGAAAGACATGGTAGCTGCGCTTGCAGTCAGACCACCACAGAGAATGAGGAGCCATTTGTTTTTCTGAATACGTTCAATACGGGTCGAAAACAGTCCTACTAAGATTTCATTAGCACCTTTTGGTGCTGCTGAGGTTTGATTTGTTGATGGTGTATTATCTGCAAGATGTGCCGGGCGTTCACGCATGGCAAAGTAGAACATCGCGATCATCGACAGCAGCAAAGCCGCTCCATTTGGATCGACGCTGACAGGTTTTTCGATTAAACCACCAAAACTGAGCGGGCCAGCGGCTTTGGTCGCCAGATAACCAATCAAAGCGGTTAACATCACTAATAACCCTTTGCGGTAGCCATATTGGTAGCCGACGACCATCGCAGGGAACAGGGCAAAACAGGCCACAATCGGATCGCCGACTTTTTTCAGATCGTCAGTGAAATTAACCGGCAGCATGGCAAAGAGTTCCACCACTGAACGTAGCCCTGCCAGTAAGGCAATGGCGTACAGCGCGCCAATAATACCTGACGCGATAAACCCTCTGCGGCTGTTGGCACACCAGATACCAATCATATCCGTACCAAGCAACAGGCTGTGAACCAGTACGATTGGCGCTGTCAGCGAAAAGGGAATACCAAATCCTACAACCAGACCGATGCTTAAGGCAAAGCTCGTCGCAGCGAGTGCTTTACGACTCATTCGCCCTTCGAGATATTCAGGAAGCAGTGGACGCAGACCATCATGGAAAACAGCGATACCACGGTTTGCCATCATGGCAGCAATCGCACCAATTGCTGCTAGTAATCCTGCTTTAAAGGGATCAACTTCCATCAATCTCATCAGGAAATCATGAAAATGTTGCATGATATGCTCCTTATTGAGAAATGATCGAATTAATGATCACTGGCAGAACAATATCGATATCTTGCCCTGTAAAGCCAAATGCTTTTTTGCCTGCTTTCACATGAGCAATAATCTCATCGTCCGGTAAAATTTTTCCCGGCATACCAATGGTGGCACAGAGATCTAAGCCGATAAGTGCAATGGCGATTGCCAGCGCTCCACCTCCTCCGGTATTACAGGCACCAAAATAGTAATCGGCATCGCCATTTTTAATCGCCATAGATGCTTCGATATCATTCATGATGACAATCGAGGTCGCTTTATTTCCTGCCAGTTGCCGGATACATTCGGCTATTTTTTCTTTTTCTATTTGCCCACCAACGACAAATTTCATGTTGTTATCCCTCTCTTTAAATTATCTTTTATAAGATATTGTTTATTTTTTGGAAAAAAGCTTATTGAAAAAATGATGCCGGAAGAATTGTGCAGGGTTGTCACGTAACATTCGGTCTATCTGTGTTTGGGTAAAGTCGGCTGCCCGCAGCATCGGAACGAATACCGTCAGTAAGTAATCGAAACCAATTCCTCCGTTGCTTTTTAGATGAGAACGGCGGGTTATATCTTGCGAGAGCATCACTCTGTCGAGTAGCCCACGTTTGGCAACCGCTTGCAACATCGCAATGCGGCGGCTGTCTGGATAGTAATTGTTTTTACCAATGGTATCGAATTGGACCCATGCGCCTTCTTCGAGCAGGGGAATAATCGTGTCCAGATTGTCTTTCAGATCACAATGACCAATTGCCACATGTTCAGGAGAAACACCCAATTCCCTGAGGAGTGCCAATTGTTCACGCCCCATCGTGCTTAACGTTGTGTGGGTGGAAATGGGACACCCGGTTGCATGATGAGCCAGGGCTGCCGCTGCAAATACTTTTCGCTCATCTTCGGTAATTTGCCCGAAACTGGAGCCGATCTCTGCAATGACGCTGGCTTTTAACTCCGTACCGTCAATGCCTGTTTCAATGTCAGTGATCATATCTTCGGCAATGTCTTGTATGCTTAATTCGCTGAAATGGGCAGGGAAGAAAGGCTGTTTATAATAACCTGTCGAGGCGATGATGTTGACGTGGGTATCACGTACCAAATTCAGCAGAAAGGAGGCATTGCGTCCCATGTAGCGGTTGGTGACTTCCACAATGTTGCGTAATCCTAGCGTATACAAGTGGCGAAGTTCATCAGCAATTAACTCGTATTGATCTAATCGGCAATCGAGGTTGCCTTTAGCTTCGGATAGATCAATATGCAAATGCTCATGCACATAGGTGTAGCCTGATGTATCAATCCTGGATGAGGAATACGGAGCGGAATGTGTGGGGGTGTTCCCAGTCTTTTTCTGGTATTCCATAACTATTCCATAAATAAAACATAACTATTCCGTAAAAAAATAGTTACGCAGCATGATGCTGTAAATCGACTATAGCGAAAATAACATTATTTAGGGGGGGAATAATATTTACTGTAATACCTCTATAGAGTATTTATTGGGTATAGCCATTGTTTTTCCAGTTACCCTGGCTGTCATAAATACCTTCCAGCTTGGGTTCTCCTGACTGAATCCCTGAAATTAAAGCGACATCGCTGCGGGTTACGAAAACCTGAGCACGAAAACACATAATGACTGGGCTACCGATAGGATGGGTGCCTGATAATGGCAGATGGTAATCAATACAAGGTTCACCTAACCGTAATATGCGTACTGTCTTATATGATCTATTGTTTTCTTGATTCTTGGCAGGAAAAACCAATGCATGTTTCATGTGGCTGCGTTTGTAGTAGCCGCCACCGTAGCAATAACTGTTGCCATCGTAGTGATGGGATATCTCTGATACATAAACCATAGCGATATGTTCAGGCTCTCGGCCAATGGCATTGGCAGGTATTGTTCCGGTTAGTGCATGTCCGGGTTCTAAATGAGTTGCACCATATTTCGCTAACAGAGGAATGGTACTACTGCTTGTTGCAGAAGGTGCGTTGATTTGTGAAAGGGAAACACCGAGTTGTGCGAGTTTATTCCGTGCTCTGATAAGCGTCTGCAAATTGACAGTTGGTAAGGTTGTCTGATACTGCTCATTCCATGCCAGACAAGGAAAATGGGTCAGGCCACATAGTTTAATACCCGGCATTTGTTTTAAAGCATCAACAACTTTGTCGATCTCATCAAAGGGAATACCTGCTTCTTGACAAGTAAAAGAGATATCACGTTGAGTAAAGACTCTCAGCATGATGGGCTGAACGCGTCCCAATTTCTCAGCCGTATCTGATATTGCCTGAGCTTTTTCTATGGAGAATACTGTGATTATTTCGGGATTACGCTTAAGCATGGTTTCTATCAGGTGAGTTGGCGTCTGTACCAGATGACCAATGTGACATAACGGTATGTCGTGTTGGCTCAGGCTATAGGCTTCTTTGAAATCTACAGCGACGACACCGGGATAACCGAGTTCAATCAGTTTCTTGGTCAACCAGGGATTACGACCAAACTGCTTGGTCATCAAATAGAGTTCAATACCATGTTGCTTTGCTGTTTGCAGTAAATGTCGGCCATTATTTAACACTTGGTCGACATCAATGATGTAAGTATCTGGTAAGATAACACCTTGCTGCCAAAGACTTTTTGCTACTTCAATCAATTTAGGGTTCTGTTTTTTTAATGCATTAATAAACATAGATTTCCCTTCATAGCTGCAAAGCAGCCCGTCTGTGCGAAAAATAAAAATTATTGAAGACTATTAATCTTCATTTTTTTGAATATTTATAGTATAAAAAAGATCAATGAATTTTTGTTGCAAGTATTAAACCATATAAATTTATCAACAGGTAGCCTTCTTCATTAGGATGTAGGGTGAGTGTAAATTTCTCCAGCAGGGAATGATGAATTGTAAGTAATTGTGAGTAATATTCGGATCGCTCTATTTTTTCCAGAATTTCTTTTTCTATAGGGGAAACGATTTCGCCACGACGTGATCGCATGAAAGCACTTGCCATATGGGTAAGCGCCATTTCACCTTGTGGATGACGGACAGGGATCAACCAGATATCTTCCAGAATATGCACGACATCAAGCATGTTATCGTAGATATCTTTATCGATGACACCACCTTGCAACAGGATAGCTAACCGTTGTTCTACCATCACTTTTTGTTACACGTCAGAATTATTTTTTGGTTATTACTTGTTTTGATAGACGCTTACTATTGGTTAATAGAGGTCAATAAATGGGTTCGATTATACCCGCTACCACATTCTGTTGGTGAGTCAGCAGGGCATCTCTGTCAACCATAGTATGCAAAAGCTGTTGGATAGGAATATTATCCTTACGGGCAAGGATAACGGCTTCTGAAGCTTTGATAAAACACTCACTGTCGTCCGGAAGTTGGGTCATCAGGCCTTCTGCAATTAGCTCGTGACCTTGTCCGACATTCCAGATGGCCGCGTCGATGTGGCCTTTTTTGATTTGATTCAGACATTCATGATAAGAGACCTCGACCAGTTCAATTTCTTTTCCTGCAAAGTACTGCTTTGTCATTATTTTCTGGTCGGCTGAGGTACTGTCTAACCCTACGCGCCGGATGGATTCCATCTCGCCTTGACGAAAGATTAATCGATGCCTGTCTGTATAACTTTGTGTCCCTAGTGATAGCGCAATATAAATATCTTTAATTTCTGGGTGTTGCTCTGCGGCAAGTCTTGATGTTACTGCTAAGTCATAGACCCCATTCAGTAAACATTCAATGCGGATATCTGAACCTCGCATATGCGCAAAGTAAAAAGGAACTCCTGCACATAATGCTTTTAAACCACTGGCCAGACCCTCATAGGCACGGGTATAAGGAAGGGGCATTGCGCAGACCACATTGCCGATATCGGCGTATTCTAGCAATAATTTGTGGTTAATATGCGAGAGAAAACTGCCATTCCGACCACGACGCTTAATCCCAACTGCCTGTGATTGTTCGAGAGATTTTAATGCTGCCTGCATTAAACCTACGGACAACCCACACTCTTTTGCCAATAATTCTATGGTTTTCAGGCGGTTGCCACATTGTTCAGAGAGGAGATAACGAGCCAAAAATGATTGCGCAATCCCCTCTTTTTTAATGAATGTTTGACTCATCATTATAAGTTTTTATCCATTCTCGTTTATCTTCATAAATTTGAACATAAACCGCAACAAGCGAATTAAAGAAAAGGGAGTAATATCACAATTACAAAATAAATGAAAATTTAAAAAATAACAAAAACTAATATTATCAATATTTTGAAGATATATTTCAATTTTGTATTGAAGATATAAAAATAAGCACTATGGGAGAATATAGGGAAATTACTTGTTTCTCGCTTCTATGTCTGCTGTATTTTTCCACCTGGGTGGTGATTTTGGCTGCACTATTTGTCATCTTATGAATCAGTTTGATTGTATTTTGTTCTTTGTTCTACCGCAAAGTAATTAATTGGATGATTACATTTTTTATTTTAATCCTATTAAATTTTATTCTATTCTGCTGTAAGAAAAGACAAAGCACGTATATTTATTGTTCTAATTTTTTATTTTTGATGATCATGCTGATATAGCATAGGGTTATTATTAATGAAAATTACAGCAATGATGTACTAATCGAAATTAAAGATAAAAACGAGAAAAATAAAAACAGTAACTTTCTCCAATCATTTGGGATAACAGTTGCTTATCTTTTATTATTGCTTCCCTAATGGTTAACATAAGTTATCTCATATTGTCTTTTCAGCTTATTAATATCCTATTCATAGTGGTAAAAATGTACTGTCTGAACCATTAGTGGAATTAAATGGAAATTAAGGAATTTTAATAGAACATATTAATGATTGATTTCGAAACTTTATGATTTTTTGGGCGGGATGTTGAGTGAAAGTAGGCGTTTATGGTGGAAATAGAAAATGGCGATAAACGTTTATCGCCATTTTGCAAACATTTTAATGGGTCAGATTAAATCAATATTATGATTACGTTGACTTAACGTTCTGCGCCAACCAGTCAGTAATACGCTGTTTCTGTTCATCAGTCAGCCACATACCCAACTTGGTGCGACGCCAGATTGCATCATCCAACTGAGTGACCCACTCGTGTGCTACCAGATAACGCAGCTCGGCTTCGTACAGACCGTGACCGAAGAATTCGCCCAGATCTGCCAACTCGTTTGCACCATGCAGAATGATGTTGCTGTTGCTGCCGTAAGTACGGGCATAACGTCGGGCTACTCCTTCTGGCAGCCAATTATAGCGTTGACGCAGTAAACGTGCATATCCATCGCGGTCATAGCCTTCCAGCTCTCCGCCAGGCAGTTTGCCATTTTTAGTCCACGCTTTACCGGCGTTTGGATAATATTGTGCCAGTTTATCCATCGCGTGTTCGGCGAGTTTACGGTAAGTCGTTAGTTTACCACCGAAGACAGACAACAGTGGTGTTTGTCCCTGCTCATCTTGAACATCCAGCGTGTAATCACGGGTGATAGCCTGTGGTGAATCAGATTCATCATCACAGAGTGGACGCACACCGGAGTAAGTCCAGACCACATCAGTACGGCTAAGTTGCTTCTTGAAGTGATCATTATAAACTTTCAACAGATAATCGATTTCTTGATCGTCGATTTTAACTTCTTTTGGATCGCCTTTGTATTCAACGTCTGTTGTACCGATGATGGAGAATTCATCATTCCACGGGATCACAAACACGATACGGTTATCTTCGTTTTGCAGAATATAGGCCTGAGGCTCATCGTGAACGCGAGGTACAACGATGTGGCTGCCCTTGATCAGACGGATACCATAAGGGGATTTCAGTTTCAGGCCGTTATCAAAGAAGCTTTTAACCCACGGGCCAGTTGCGTTAACGAGACCTTTTGCCTGCCATATTTGCGTCTTACCCGTGGAGAGATCTTTGGCTTCCACCATCCAGTGGCCATTTTCCCGCCATGCGCGGGTAACTTGAGTGCGGGTACGGACTTCACCGCCATGTTTTTGGATTTCCTGTGCGTTCAGCACAACCAGACGGGCATCGTCAACCCAACAGTCAGAATATTCAAAGCCACGGGTAATGGAAGGTTTCAGAACTGAGTTTGTACCGAATTTCAGCCCCTTACTACCCGGCAAACTCACACGTTTGCCCAAATGATCGTAAAGGAACAGACCAATGCGGATCATCCAGGCCGGGCGCAAGTGTGGCTGGTGTGGAAGACGAAAACGCATAGGGAATGCAATGTGGGGAGCCAGTTTTAATAAGACTTCACGTTCTGCCAGTGCTTCACTGACTAGACGGAATTCATAATGTTCCAGATAGCGCAGGCCACCGTGGATCAGTTTGGAACTGGCTGATGACGTGGCACTGGCTAAGTCTTGGCCTTCTAACAGCAGGACAGAAAGTCCTCGGCCAGCAGCATCTGCCGCAATACCAACGCCGTTGATTCCGCCGCCAATAACAATTAAGTCTTTGGTTTCCATCGCATACCCTCTGAAATGTTCGAAACAGTTCTTTAATGTTCGTTTTCGCTCATGAATTGTAATCAAAAATTCATCAATCGCCAACTATTAACTAGGAAAAAAAATATTTACGTGATGCAGATAACAGATATTTATCTTATGTATAAGATTAATAAGGAAATTGATAGAAGCAAGTCAAAGGCAGAGAGTTAGGGTGAGGATACAAAGAAGAGGGGCTGAAATTATGAACGGGAGAAACGGGGGCTGAAATAGCCCGCCTGGTTTTTTTAGGCGGGGCATAAACAACTATAACTAACATGACCCCGGTTTTAACACAGTTCCAATTTAACGTTATATTGTTCGATGATTTTCTGGATGTTGGATGGTAGTGCTTTATCCGTGAACAGAAAATCGATCAGGTTCATATTACCGAGGTTAACCATGGCGCTGCGGCCAAATTTGGAATGATCTGCAACCAGCATGACGCAGCGCGAATTTTCGATAATTGCGCGTTTGGTTCGGACTTCATGATAATCGAACTCTAACAGAGAGCCATCAGAGTCAATGCCGCTAATACCGAGGATACCGAAATCAAGGCGGAATTGGGAGATGAAATCCAGCGTTGCTTCACCAATGATACCACCATCACGAGAACGTACTTCGCCACCAGCCAGAATCAGGCGAAAATCTTCTTTTCCCATGAGCAGGGTTGCAACATTAAGGTTGTTGGTGACAATGCGCAAATCCCGATGATCGATTAATGCGTGAGCCACCGCCTCCGGGGTGGTGCCAATATCAATGAATAGGGTTGCACCATTTGGGATCTGGGTGGCAACTTGCCGGGCAATGCGGGCTTTTTCATCTGACCACATAATTTTGCGATCATGATAAGCCGTGTTGACGGAGCTGGAGGGTAAAGCGGCACCACCGTGATGACGTTGGATCTTATTTTTGTCGGCCAATTCGTTCAAATCACGCCGGATTGTTTGTGGGCTGACGTCAAAGTGTTCGACCAGCTCTTCAGTGCTGACATAACCTTGAAGACGCACCAGCTCGATTATTGCATCATGTCGCTGTGTTTGCTTCACAACACTCCCCTAATGTTTTACCTAAATTAATTATAATTGACTGACTTTATTTGGAATATTATTCATTTTTTTGTTTGCGTAAATTGTCCCATAATCCCATTAATAACCCGATGATTAAGCCTGAAAAGTGGGCTGCATTGGCGATATTGAGCGAAAACATATTGAAATAGCCAACGAATAACCAAATAACCGAGATGGCGATAAGCCCTCTGGGAGCGCTGACTCCCTTTTCGGGAGACATTTCTCCTGTCAGCCAAACATAACTGAGCAGGGCATAGACTACACCGGAAAGCCCACCAAAATGCGATCCACTGAACAGCGATTGTGCCCAACCACTGAAAAAAGCAGAGACTATTGTTATTTCAATGAGTTTTGCTGTGTTAATATTTTTTTCAACCTGACTGCCGAAATACCACCAAAGCACTAAATTAAACAGGATATGTAGCAATGAAAAGTGCAGTAATATGGGGCTGATCCAGCGCCACAGTTCCAGATATTGCTCATTATTGGGCCATGCCAGCCAGCGCATAACCTCATTAATTCCAGTAAATTGCATCCAGAGATAAACCAGAATACAGAGCGCGATTATGGCGATAGTTAATGGGCCAGATTGGCTTTTCAGCGTGTTCCAGTTCAGGTTGTTATGGTATTGCAAAGGTGTGTTTGATTTACCTGTTTGCCAGCTAGCAGCTTGATAGCGTTCATTAAGCGGGTCACGGGCAAATGTGTTGAGTTCTTGTTCAACAAAATTTAATTGGCTTTCATCTTCCAGCCATAATTCAACCACATGCGGTTCATTGGCAGGACGCATGGTCAGATGAATACCCTGCGTCGCCATATAATCAATGAAGGCTTGAGCCAGTCTTGGGTTAGATATTGAAGTTACATGGATCATTGCGCGTTTTATCTGCCTTAAATTGGGGTTAATGGCACAGGAGCTTGTTGTGCAGAAACGGTCTGTACCGCAGTTAAAGACACTGAACTTAAAGACGCCATACGCCATAGTAAGCCATAGTAAATAGCAAAAGATTAAAACTTATTCAGAATAAACAGCATGAGGATAATCTTTTTTCCACTCTTCAAAGCCACCATTAACGCTGTATACCGTTTCGAAACCAATATTGATTAGGTACTGGGCAGCGCCCTGGCTGCTGTGCCCGTGATAACACATCACCATGACCGGTTGGTCAAAATCGGCTTCTTGCAGAAATTTATTGATAGTTTCATTCGTTAAATGAAATGCCCCTGTTACATGCCCTGCACGGAAACTTTGCGGATCACGGATATCCACCATCAGAGCGCTTTTATCGAGCCAGTTTTGGTAGGCTTGTTCAGAGCTTATTGTTTGAAAATGATCCATAAATACTCAATGTTATTTCTTAAATTTTCATTTTAAGGAGTTAGTTTCTTAATAATCTTATTTCATAACTCTACAGCCTTCCCAATTTTGGTATTGGGAAGGCATGACCAAGCGAGCAGAAGTACTAAAAACAGAAAATAAAATTAGTAGTAAGAGTGTTCGCCACGCTGATGTTCGGTCAAGTCTTTGACGCCTTTCAGTTCAGGGAACATTTGTAACAACTGTTTTTCAATCCCTTCTTTCAGGGTGACATCGACCATAGAACAACCGTTGCAACCACCACCAAATTGCAGGATGGCATAACCATCATCGGTGATTTCCATCAGACTGACACGGCCACCATGACCTGCGAGTTGAGGATTGATCTGTGATTGCAGGAGATATTCAACGCGCTCAATCAGTGGTGCATCATCTGCCACTTTACGCATTTTGGCGTTTGGTGCTTTCAGGGTCAGTTGGGAGCCAAGTTGGTCAGTCACAAAATCAATGACAGCCTCTTCCAGAAAAGGAGCGCTGACTTCATCAACATAGGCAGAAAGTTTGTCAAATTTTAATTCGGTATCAGTGGCTTCAACAGCATCAGGTGGGCAATAGGAAACACCGCATTCCGCAGTCGGTGTTCCTGGATTAATGACAAAAACGCGGATTTGTGTACCCGGTTCTTGATTTGCCAGTAGCTTGGCAAAGTGCGCTTGCGCTGCTTCAGTAATATTAATCATGTCATTTGCTCAATAGTTGACTGTTCTAGTTGGTTATAATACGCCCATTCATGAAGGAACTACAAGGTTCGGCATATTGCCCACGCTTGCACGGAGCAGGCACCCGCACGAATTAACAACTGTGTGGTTTCGTGCAGAGTTGTGCCTGTGGTGATCACATCATCGAAAATGGCGACATGTTGATCCGTAAAATTGCCGCGCAATTGAAAGGCATGCTTAAGATTGGTTTTCCTTTGGGCGGCAGATAAGCCCTGTTGTGTGAGTGTAGCACGTGTGCGTTGTAAAATATTGGGTTGATATTGGCATTGCAACCAGCGTGCTAAAGGGTTGATGATAAGTTCAACCTGGTCAAACCCTCGTCGCCAGCGTTTCTGATGGTGCAAGGGAATGCCCAGGATATAATCCGGCTTGCTCCAAAGGCCTTCACGATAACCTTGCAACCAATGCAGAAGAAACAGACGAGCCAATACTGTCGCTATTTGTGGTGAGCCATAATATTTGTAGCGACGGATAAGCTGGTTCAACGGTGGAACGTAATCAGTAACAGCGATAAGCCGTTGCCATGGAGGTGGATTTTTTAGGCAGCGGCCACAGAGGAAATCACTGGTTTCGGCAGGTAACGCACAACGCGGACAAACACGTTCTAATCGTTTTAGTCCCTGGTTGCAGATATGGCAGATTCCATGATGGGCAAAATACAAATTTTGATGGCATAGCCAACAGTATCCAACCATTGTTAGCATAGTTTTCTTCCTTGATGAAAAATCCCTGATGACAAATAAAGGTGAGAATAACAATGAGTAAGTTATTTTGGCAGACTTTAGGTGAAGTTCCTCGTGATATTGTGATGCTGCATGGATGGGGGCTGAATGCTGAAGTTTGGCGTTCAGTGGAAACGCGACTGGCTTCGCATTTTCGTTTACATTTAGTGGACTTGCCGGGATATGGCCGCAGTCAGCCGTATCCGGCTATGACACTGAAAGAGATGGCTGAGACAGTGTGGCAACAGGCACCAGAAAATGCCTTGTGGCTTGGATGGTCGTTGGGAGGATTAGTTGCTAGTCAGGTTGCGTTAGATCACCCTGAACAAGTGGCCGGATTAATCACAGTGGCATCTTCCCCAAAATTCAGTGAAGACGGGGATTGGCCGGGAATCAAACCCACTGTTCTGAGTGCTTTCAAACACCAACTGAGCGAAGATTTCCAGAAAACTATTGAGCGTTTTCTGGCACTGCAAACGTTGGGAACAGATAGTGCGCGTCAGGATGCTCGTTTACTGAAATCGGTGGTATTGAACCAACCGATGCCAACCGTGGAAGTACTCAATGCAGGGTTGGAAATTCTGCGCACAGAGGATTTGAGGGCTGAATTGGCACAGCTTCAATTACCTTTCTTACGCATCTATGGCTATCTTGATGGTTTAGTGCCGCGTAAGATTGCTGCATTACTTGATAGTCAGTGGTCGCATACACGCTCTGTCACTATGCGCAATGCGGCTCATGCACCATTTATTTCTCATCCTGATGAATTTGTGGATTTATTGATAGATTTTGTGGATGGTGAAATGGTTTATTGATAATGACTCAACATAGTAATTACTCATAATTACATATAAAAATTACCCATAACAACAAAGTATGGGTAATAAATATGACGGGGAATTGCTCATTTATCTGACAGGATAAATTTCAGTTACAATTTCCGGCGTATTGACGATAGTATCGAGTATAGGGCAATTACTTTCTACAAACTGAATAAAGTCGCGAATTTCTTGGTCAGTATTATCTGCCTTTATATAATATTTTGACGTGATTTTGGAAAAACCGATTTTGGCATTTTTATTTTTACCGGTGAAACCGTCAGTATCTAATTCGCCTTCCATTTTTATCTGAATATCGATTAAATTGATTTTATGTTTGCGAGCAAAACTTTTCGCGACAATACACTGACAGGCTCCGAAAGCTGAAAGAAGTGCTTCTACAGGGTTCATGGCTTCATCTGTTCCACCCAGATTTTTGGGTTCATCCACATGAAAGGTAAAACCTCGTGATGAACACTTCATTTTCAGGTGACCAGCAGATTCTATTGTTGCAGCAAATAACTCTTTAGGCATATTAGTATCCTCAGGTTATTAATAATAATGATAAAACTGCATATGTAATAATAAGAAAACGGTTTTTATTTTTCAATTTATCACAATAGATAAATGAATTACCGTGCTGTTGTTAACGAATTAGACGTTGGTCGAATGTAAAGTCTAATTCTTTAACGGATTCAATAGACTTGGAAAATTTAGGATGGTTTGGGTTAATAATGGCGTTGTTTTCGTAAGGAACGATACAAGAAGGAATTATCAGGGCGAGATTTTCTGCCGCACTTAGCCAGCCACTACCTATATCCATGGTTGAAACCGGTGCGGGATCACGCCTCCAGTTATCAGGAAGATAGCTGTGATCGAGGTAATCCACATTTTTATCTGCTAATTCAATAGAAAATAGCTGGTATTCTTCAAGAAGGCTTTCTTTTGAGGTGTGGACATACAGTTCTAGTATAGCAAGGGCGATGGAGCTGGACACATAGACAGCATGGTATCCCTTATGATTCCAGCGCCCACCAAATCTTTTGGCCCCATATCCCGTCCATGCTTCGTTGGCATGAATGGATTTTACTAATCGGTAAAAAATCATGCAATAACACCATGTTCCAGACGGCCAATGAGATCCATCACTTCAAGAGCCCCACTTTCTGTTGAGATAAGGGAAATCGGTGCAATATTACCTAACCCTTTAACAGGCTCCTTAAGCCAATGATAGGCCGCTTCTTTATCGCCATTGAAGAAATTGATGGCTGCATCAAACACGCGAACCAAACGAGCTATACGTTCGCTTTCATCAGGTGAAAATGGGCGACTAGAACTTTTACGACGTGCAACATTACGTTCATTGATACCAGCAATGCGAAGAATATCGGCTTTAGATATTTCTGAGTCTCGATGAAGATTGTCCAGCACATCAAGTGGTAATCCAGCTTGTAAGGTTTCGATCAGATCACTTCCCCGGTTTGCTGGTAGTCCTACAGAGCGCCAGAGAGCTTTCTTACCGACCGTATCATTTGGTACATAGATTCTCATAAATCACTCCCAAAAATGACAAATGTCATAAAAAATATATGACATTTGTCTATCTTAAGCAAGCTGCTTAAGTATTCTTAACGAGGGAAATATGAGATATAGTTTAATCTTTTATCACTAATTGGTACGCCTTAATGTCGCATTTTTGTGTTTCCGGGCACTGCTTACAGCCACCACTCAGGCAGGAGGAAATATCCACTTCCTCCAATTTACCCATTATCACCAGTTGCTTGAGCATGGCTTCTACTATGGACTGTGGTGCTGAAAGCTGATGGCTCAACGATCTAACATCGGTACGTCCATTAAGGGCAACGGTATCCCGGACTTGCAACAGGCTAATCATAATGGCTCCTAGTGACAGCTACCGCCGGAACATTCGCAGCTTCGGTCTTTGGTGCTGTGGTCTTTGGTACTGTGGTTTTTGGTACTATTAAGTGCAATTGTGACTTTGCTGCGTGCGTGACGTAAGCCAATAAAGACAAATATATTAAATAGAATGACAGCCAAAATAGTGAGCAAGCTGCTTTGCGGATGTGCAGAAAACGTCGCGACCTGATAGAACAGCGCAGACAGAGAATAGGCGACGTTTAATCCCCATAGAATGGAAAAAGTCATCCAGCCACGGCTGGTCTCACGGGCAATAGCTCCCATTACAGAAACACAGGGAACGTATAACAGAACGAAAATCAGGTAGCTATAGGCTGCGATAGTTGAACCAAATTTAACGCTCATCACTCCCATAGAACTACTGTCCATATCGCCATCGCCTTTGCTGGCTTCAATCGGGTTAGACAAGGCACTGAGAGTCAATGCTTCTTTCAAACTATCCCATGTTTCTGTCACTGCACCTTTCAGCTCATCCAGCAAATTAAATTCATCCGGATTGAATGGTTGTTTAGTGATATTTTCAGCGGTATAAAGCGTATTCAGTGTACCGACAACGACTTCTTTTGCCATTGCTCCCGTAATCAGGCCGACAGTTGCCTGCCAGTTCTCAGCATGTACACCGATAGGCTGAAGGATCGGAGTGATGACTTTACTAACAGATGCCAGAGCAGATTCGTTGATATTGTCCACGGCCTTGCCAGAGAAAGAAAAGCTATTAAGAGCGCCGATAAATATACTAGCGGCGACAATCACTTTACCTGCACGGATCACAAATCCTTTCAGACGCTGCCAGGTTTGGATTAGCAGAGTTTTGGCGTGGGGAACATGGTATACCGGCAGCTCCATGACAAAAGGTGATGCTTCACCCCGCATTATGGTGAATTTGAGCAGCAAGCCTGTCAGGATAGCAACAACAATACCGAGGATATACAGAGAAAAGACAATACTTGCGCCCTGTTTATTAAAGAAGGCTGCAGCAAAGACGGCGAAAATAGCCAGCCGTGCACCACAGGACATAAATGGTGCCATCATGATAGTAATCAGTCTTTCACGTGGAGCATCCAGCGTTCTGGAACCCATCACGGCAGGGACGTTACAACCGAAGCCAACAATCAGTGGGACGAAGGATTTACCCGGCAATCCCAAAGATTGCATCAACCTGTCCATCACAAATGCTGCCCGGGCCATATAGCCAGAGTCTTCAAGGAAAGAAAGAAACAGGTACATCATGCCGATCTGCGGAACCAATGGCAGCATGGTATTGATACCACCTCCGATACCCTGCGCAAGGAAAATCGTCAGCCAGCCGGGGAAGTGGAGTGTATGGCCGAGCCACTGCATACCATCGATGAAAATAGCAGAAGAAGCACCATCAAAGATAGGTTGTAAGGCACCACCAATATTAATCGCCAATACGAACATGAGGTACATGACAAACAGAAAGATAGGTACACCTAGCCAGCGATTGAGGATAACTCTGTCCATCGTCTGAGTCAGCTTATTGGGGATTGCGGAGTGGATATCAGTGACTGCCAGACACAGTGTGTTAATCGTTTGGTAACGGGCGTCAGCAATAATAAGTTCCGGCTCATCAATATGCTGTTGTTGCAGGCGGGTTTTACTTTCAGTCAGTTGCTCCTGAGTCAGGCCCGAACGTGTAAAGCTGTAAATATCTCCTTCCAGTACTTGTAAGCTGAGCCAACGACGTTGTTGTGGATTGAATTTCTCTGAGATCTGGCCGGCGAGAAGATCGACCTCCTGCAATAAGGTCTTGGGGTAATCAACCAACACCGGCCGAAGAGTTTGTTGATATTGGTCAATGGCATCTTTCAGCGCGTCTATCCCTGTAGAACGGGTAGAAATGAGTGGGATAACCGGACAGCCAAGGCGTTGTTCCAGTGCCGCGATATCAATGTTGATATGTTGGCTTTTGGCGATGTCCAACATGTTCAGGGCAATAATACAGGGAATGCCTAGCTCGATAAGTTGCAACGAAAGATAGAGATTACGTTCCAGATTCGAAGCATCAACGACGTTGATAAACATATCAGCTTCACTACTCAGTATGTAGTGGCAAGCAATTTGCTCGTCAATCGAAGTCTGTTCAGAAATGGTCGTAAGAGAATAAGTACCGGGAAGGTCTACAAGATCTATCTGATGATTTTGGGTGGAAAAATACCCGGTTTTACGTTCAACTGTAACCCCAGACCAGTTACCGACTCTTTGTCGGGAGCCTGTAAGTTGGTTAAATAAAGTGGTTTTCCCAGAGTTGGGATTACCGATCAAACCTATAGTTAATTGCTTCATCATACTTTTTACTGATTAGGAATATTGCACGTCATTACATTCCGTTTGGAGTGTACTGAACTTAGACTTCATTCTGCTGAATTTACTGCTAATGTAAGGAATGCTAAGTCTTTTTTACGGAGGATAAGATTGACTCTGCGTGTTTCTATTTGAATGGGATCGCCCAAAGGTGCTACCCGGATGACCTGAAATGTGGAGCCGGGCAACATTCCCAGAGACAATAACTTCTGTCTGTATGCTGGATTTATCTGTGGAAAGAATCCCAGAATTTTATAGCTTTGATTTGGAGTCAATAACATATAACATTCCGTCAAAATTAGAAAGTTAGTGATTATGAGAATTATTATCCTCAATAAAGCAAAATTCACAAGGAAAAAGTACATTAATTATTTTGAATTAAAGTACTAATGAGAATAATATGCAATACCAATACTATGTATCTATCACGAATGATGATGGAATAAATTGATAATAATCAGATTCATGATGGTTTTATTGAAATTAAAGTTATGTAAAGAATATCAGGGGGGAGCGAATAACAAGCTCCAATAAGAAATGGAGCTTGTTGATATTTATTTTTTCTATTAATTTTTCAGATGTATTTTGTGTTATTCATTAATTTTTGGGGGGATGAAGCAGGTCACTTAATGGCACCGGAACACGGGCATCATCCTGGTGCTCACTCCAAAGTGTTGAGTCATATACCCACCATGCTTCAATTTTCAATTCGTAGAAACGGCGTATCGCATTACCATAATAATCAGTGATAGGGCGTGCCTTTTTCTTTCTGATATTCTCATCCGGATAAGTTTTCAGGAAGAAGTAATCATATGTTTCTTGTAATTCATCGTCGGGGACTTGATAAGCATGACCAATGAATTGAGAACCTGCGAGTATCAACGATGAGTCAGGCATAGCGAGGCTACTGTATATTGTACCGCTGACACAAGGGTTCATGCACAGCTCCTGCGAGTGCCGGGTATCTTGTTTTGAATACCAAATTAAACTTAATGGATTATATTTAGGAATATAAAAAAGCGTTGATGACCAAACTGATTCTGCGTCTGGATCATTAGTGGCAAGGTTAAAAAATCTTATATTGCTGAGTAAGTCAAAACTGCTTTGGACATATTTATTCATAAATTATTCCTTAACAATTTGAATTTTTGCTATGTTTTTAATTTTATTAAATAAATTACCATAATTATGGCAAGTGTTATTATGAAATATATTGATTATTAAATATATTGCGCGATGAATTATACGGGTTATTAATGAAGAACGTCAGTCATGATCACCTATTTAAATTTATTACATTGGCAATAAAATAAAGTCATCACAATGAAGGTTATGGTTTTTTTATGTATATGATTGAGAAATTTTTTCAGAAATAGAAATAAGATTACATTAATTAAATTTCGTCTTATTGACCAGAATAAACTGGCCCAGTCGGGCCAGTTCAGGAAATAATTTATTGAAAGAGGTTAACGTTTTTTATCAAGAGCGGCTGCCAACGCATCACTCATGATACTGTTGGTCAATGGTGCAGAGTTTGATGAACGGAGATTATGACGACCTTTGCCATTTTTACCGCGCTCATTGCTATTACGTTCATGGCGATTACCACCCTGAGTGTTGCCACGGCGAGCGGGTGCTTCACCTGGTTGTTCATCAAGGCGCATCGTCAGGGCAATACGTTTACGGTTCAGGTCAACATCCATTACCTTAACTTTCACGATATCACCTGTTTTCACGACGGAGTGTGGATCTTCCACAAAGTGATTGGATAGGGAAGAGATATGCACTAATCCATCCTGATGCACGCCAATGTCAACGAAAGCACCAAAGTTGGTGACATTGGTGACAGTGCCTTCCAGAATCATACCTGTTTGCAGATCATTCATTGTTTCAATACCGTCGGCGAAAGTCGCTGTTTTGAACTCAGGACGTGGGTCACGACCGGGTTTCTCCAACTCTTTCAGGATATCGGTGACTGTCGGAATACCGAATTTTTCAGTTGTGAAATCCTGAGCCTTCAAATTGCGAAGAGCGGCTGGATTACCCATCAGTTCCGGCAAAGTCTGTTCTGTCATTGTCAGAATTTTTTCAACGACCGGATAGGCTTCTGGATGAACGGTGGAAGCATCCAGCGGGTTATTGCCCTGATTAATACGCAGGAAGCCCGCACATTGCAGAAAGGCTTTTGGCCCAAGGCGTTGAACTTTCAATAGTTCTGCACGGTTATTGAAACGACCATTCTCGTCACGCCAATTCACGATATTCTGAGCGACAGAGCGAGTCAGGCCGGCTACGCGGGTCAGCAAGGAAACTGAGGCAGTATTCAGATCGACACCAACACTGTTGACACAATCCTCAACGACTGTATCCAGTTTTTTAGCAAGCAGGGTTTGGCTGACATCGTGCTGATACTGGCCGACACCAATGGATTTAGGATCGATTTTCACCAGTTCTGCCAGGGGATCTTGCAGACGGCGGGCGATGGAGACAGCTCCACGCAGAGAAACATCCAAATCAGGGAATTCTTGTGCGGCTAACTCTGAAGCGGAGTAAACAGATGCGCCAGCTTCGCTGACCACGACTTTCTGCGCAGTAACGTCAGGATACTGTTTCTGAACATTGGCAAAGAAACGTTCTGTTTCACGGGATGCAGTACCATTACCGATGGCTACCAGATCAACATTGTATTTGGTACACAAGGCTGCAACGACGGCTGCTGCTTTGTTTTCCTGACCAGTATGCGGGTAAATGGTATCCGTAGCGAGCAGTTTGCCTGTCGCATCTACAACCGCAACTTTTACTCCTGTGCGGAGACCCGGATCTAATCCCATTGTGGAGCGCATTCCTGCAGGTGCTGCCATCAACAGATCGTTCAGGTTACGGGCGAAAACGTTGATCGCTTCATTTTCAGCTTTTTCGCGCAGCGTCCCCATCAATTCGGTTTCCATGTGTAACAGCACTTTAATGCGCCATGTCCAGTTCACGACAGCTTTGCGCCAATTATCAGCCGGCGCGTTATTCAGGCGCAGGTTCAAATGCTCTGTGATGATCTGTTCGCAGTAGCTTGCCTTAGGTGCTTCTTCAAATTGAGGGTCAGCATTCAGGGATAGTTGCAGGATACCTTCATTGCGTCCGCGGAACATGGCAAGGGCACGGTGGGATGGTACAGAGCTGATGGCTTCATGGTGGTCAAAGTAATCGCTGAATTTGGCACCTTCTTCCTCTTTACCTTCAACAACTTTGGCAACCAGATGTGCATTTTTCCACAAATATTCACGTATTTTCACCAACAAAGAGGCATCTTCAGAAAAACGTTCCATCAGGATATAGCGAGCACCATCCAATGCGGCTTTGGTATCTGCAACGCCTTTGTCAGCATTAACATAAGCAGTTGCAGCCGATTCCGGCTCTTGCTGTGGGTCTTGCCACAGCAGGTCTGCCAATGGTTCCAGCCCGGCCTCAATGGCAATCTGCCCACGGGTACGGCGTTTAGGTTTATAGGGCAGATAGAGGTCTTCCAGCTCGGTTTTGCTCAGAGTGGTATTAATGGCTTCAGCTAATTCATCCGTTAATTTTCCCTGTTCTTGAATGGATTTCAAGATAGTCTGGCGACGGTCTGACAGTTCGCGTAGATAACCAAGGCGGTTTTCAAGCTGGCGAAGCTGTGTATCATCCAGACCACCGGTGGCCTCTTTACGGTAACGGGCAACAAAGGGAACAGTATTGCCTTCATCAAGTAAGGTAATAGCTGCCAGGACTTGTTGTGGTTGAGCCTGTAGCTCACCAGCAATGATTCGACTTAAAGATTCATTCATGGTCTGTTTTCTTTAACTTTCTCAGCACCTGTAGATATCAGTAGACAGGGCTAATTTTATCTGATCTACCCTTCATTCAAATTGCTTTTTGATGGCAGCAACTTGAAATCCATTAAGTACAGATGCTGACAGGGTTCAAACTTGACACCATTATATACGTACAGAGCGCGATAATTTCCATTTTATGCCTTTTATCTTTCAGGTTACCTGTTTTTGGGTTGTTACTTATTGTTGTGATGCAGCTCGAGATCTATCAGGGATAGCACAATATTTCTGTCAGGTTGCGACAGAATTCATCGAATATCTGCACGGTTAAGATATAGTACTGCGCCATTAATCATATTTTCTCAAGTGGGGTTTTCATGGGCAAAAGTAACTACATTACCCGAGAAGGCTGGCTGGCGCTTGATCAGGAACTGAAGTATCTCTGGAAAATTGAGCGTCCAAAAGTCACTCAGGCTGTGTCTGATGCAGCCGCATTAGGGGATCGTTCAGAGAATGCAGAATATATTTATGGTAAAAAAAGGTTAAGGGAAATTGACCGCCGTGTGCGTTTTTTATCCAAGAGATTGGATGTACTGCAAATTGTGGATGCTGATCCGCGGCAGGAAGGCAAAGTTTTTTTCGGGGCCTGGGTTAAAGTCGAAAACGAAAACGCTGAAGAATATATTTTTCGCTTAGTGGGGCCGGATGAATTTGACCCTGGCAAAAAATGGATTTCAATTGATTCACCTGTGGCAAGGGCGCTGCTTGGTAAGCAGGTCGATGATGAAATTACCGTCATGACACCTAATGGTAAGGTGATTTACTGGATATTGGAAATTAGTTACCAGCCATTGGAAGCATAAAAATCAGATGTAAATGGAAACAGGAAAACAAGGATGAAAAACAGAAACATAAGCAATCATTGCCAATATTATAAATATTCATAGAATACATGGCCTTAGTATCTTTTAGAGCATGGATTTTCTGTGAGAATAATGGATATTGCGAGCATGGAACATCTTGGGAGCTGAAACATGCAAGAGAGTTATAAAATCCTTGTTGTTGATGATGATATGCGTTTACGCGTATTGTTGGAGCGCTATTTATCGGAGCAAGGTTTTCAAGTTCGTTGTGTTGCAAATGCAGAGCAGATGGATCGATTGTTGACCAGAGAATCTATTCAATTGATTGTACTGGATTTAATGCTGCCGGGCGAAGATGGGTTGTCTATCTGTCGAAGATTGAGAAGCCAGCATAACCCGCTTCCCATCATTATGATCTCCGCGAAAGGGGAAGAAGTTGACCGGATTGTGGGTCTGGAAATCGGTGCAGATGATTACCTTGCGAAACCTTTTAATCCGCGGGAACTATTGGCTCGTATCCGTGCTGTCCTGCGCCGTCACTCTAATGAATTGTCTGGCGCTCCGACACCGGATAACGCGATAGTTACCTTTGGTAAGTTTAAGTTGGATCTTGGGACTCGTGAAATGTTTCATAAAGATGAACAACTGTCCCTGACCAGTGGTGAATTCTCTGTACTGAAAGCATTGGTATCTCACCCCCGTGAACCTTTATCACGGGATAAGTTGATGAGTCTGGCACGAGGCAGGGAGTATGGTGCGATGGAGCGTTCCATTGATGTCCAGGTTTCCCGTTTACGTCGTTTGATTGAAGAAGATCCTGCCCATCCTCGTTATATCCAGACTGTTTGGGGACTAGGATATGTTTTTGTTCCTGATGGTAGTAAGGCATGAGTTGTCAAGGTTAGATTAATAATTAGCAAGGCGTATATAAATTGTAGTCAAGCATAATTGGAAGAAAGCATGAAAAAATTCAGGCTCTCACGGCATGGTGTATTCCCCCGTGCCCTGTATTGGATACTGGTGATGCTGTTGGGCAGCCTGACGGTCAGTTCTTTGGCCGCTTATCTACTATTATTAGTATTGGAAAAAATATTATTTATCAGCGTGTTATCGTATATCTTCATCAGTGTGTTGGCGACAGTATTATTCGTTTCTACGGCATTCTGGTTTTATCTGCGTGCCCAAAAACAGCACTTAACCACCATACAGCAAGCAATAATAAAGATGGGAAAAGGGCAAGTCGTTACGGCATTACCTGAATCGGGAGCACCTGCCATCCAGTCAGTTATACGGGCATTTAATCAAATGTCGGTGAGGGTTAAATCATTGGAAGATGAGCGTGTCATTTTTATGGCAGGTATAAGCCATGACTTACGTACCCCGCTGACTCGTATACGGTTAGCGATCGAAATGATTGGTGGAGAAGATGATTTCCTGTATGAGTCGATTAATCGTGATATTGAAGAGTGCAATACAATCATTAATCAATTTATCAATTACCAGCGGTCCGGGCTGGATGCCGTAATAGTCCGCTGTGAATTAAATCAACTTATTGAGGACGTGATTGGTGCAGAAAAAGCGGTAATGGCAGAGAAGACGAACACGGAAAATAATAATAGTGCCGAAAAAAATATCGAAGATAACCTGTCCGCTGTTCCTGTTTTCATTATGGCTAATCCGCTTTCAGTTAAACGTGTTCTGGCGAATATGTTCACTAATGCCCATCGCTATGGCAACGGTTGGATCCGCATCAGTAGTGGGGCTACTGAACAATTTGGCTGGTTTCAAATAGAAGATAACGGGACAGGTATAACACAAGAAGAAGCTGAGATTTTGTTTCAGCCTTTCAGGCAGGGAAAACAGAGTTACAGTAATAAACTCCATCATCATAATATCCATCATCATAATAGTGGCGTCGGCTTGGGGCTTGCTATTATCCGCCGTATCATCGACAAACATGACGGTTATCTTGACATAAGCAGAAGTGAGAAAGGTGGGTTATCCATTCGCGCTTATATTCCATTAGCGGCTGAACCATCCGCTGTAGAACCATCAGTCATAGATCGAGTCTGTTCATAATACGTGTAAGATGTTGGCATAGTGAAATAACTGCAACATAACGCTTTGGAGTCATGACCAGCAATTCTAAAAATCAATTCTTAGAGAGCGATATTGATTTACATTAAAATATTCTGCTTTATATTTTTAATTTAAGTTAGGCTAATATAGCGTTGGATTTAAGCCAATCTAATTTAATGTTAATTTTATCATAATTGGATTTATCTAATTTCTATTCGACATCTTTTCTTAAAATTGTTCTCATCCCCTGAACGTTCTAGGTAATTCAACTCATAGTGTCAGGTAAGCGTAGTCTGGCAATAGACTGTACTTATTCGACATATCGATAGCACTAATTTACAGAAGAGTTGTGAACACCATTCTGTGTAATTATAACCGTCTCAATTGGGCTAGTTGGCAAAAACAAATCACGTTGCGTCTTATTATTACCACTCCAAATAGTACTGCTGCATGGGAAGCACTTCTGGATGTAGCCAGCAGCTCAACCACTGTCAATTAATCCATTAATTAACAATATATATACGAATCATATTCGTATATATATTGTGGATATGACAATTTTCCCGCCAGCGTTTGAAAACACGCTATGCCAACATTTTACATGTATTATGAACAGCCCCGTTCTGGCAAGGATACTCTTCCTACATTATAGATTACCTGAAACATTACGGTAATGCGACAAAACCTACATTTTTGGATCATGAGAGGTGAACCAAACAACAGTCATAATATCCTTAAATTCAATAATGCTATCTAGATTGGTAATGGTGGCAGAATAATGCCCAAGAGATAACTCAAGTGTTTTAATTTTTCGCACTAATACAGATATCTTTTCTTCATCTTTATACTTGAAGTGAATTTTCCCTTCACAGCCCCATGCATTTATTTTCTCGTCAAGAAAAACCTTACCATCCTTAACCATGCGAAGAGAAAATGGAGTTATAATCCCATAGTTATTAGGATCTCCCACTAATTTATTCCAGTTTTCGCATGTTATATTACGATATTTATCTCCTAGCATAAACAACAAGTTAAAATGATAATTTCCTGTTTCTTTGATTTCAAACTCAAAATTTGCTGATTGACCCGACTCGGTTACATTTAATGGTTTGAGTTCGAATATAGTATAAGGATTACTATCGCAGATTCCCGACCAGATACTCAGACTTAAAAAAATAATAGTTACTTTACACCAATACTTGGACCAATTAGATTTCTGTAATACCTTCATCGTAGCACCTTAAACGCAATTATATTGTGAAAAACATTAACGTAAATCCGAAAAGAGATACAAACGCCATTGCAACATACCTGGCGCGTTTATCTGGAGGGTTCTGAACTTCACCAATTGCTGACGCATTCGGTGAAGTGCCAGGATCGCCTGTTGTTCTTCCGCCTTGACAGCGATGAACTTGGCGGGTTGCTGAACCCCAGATATTCAGCGATTACGTAGTGCATTCAGCCGCATCGTCAGGATGAACAGGGGTACGCCAATGAGTGTGAAGCTCAAACCGACAGGGAGAAAAACTCCTGCCGGGGCTGCTTTCGTCAAGATATCCGCGGTGACAACCAGATTGCCGCCCACCAGAGCGGAAAGAAACAGTCGGGCGCGGCCTGTGGCCGATGAAATAAAGCTGGCCAGATGCGGCGCCAGTATCCCCAGAAAGCTCAATGGTCCTACTGCGGTGACAGACGCTGCGCTTAACAGGACAGAAAACATCATCAGCAATGGACGGGAATATTTGATAGGCTCCCCAAGGGACATCGCAAGTTCGTTTCCAAGCTCATAGCGGTTTAAAGCGGGGCCAGTGATCAGAATTCCGATAATACTCAATAAGAATAATGGGATGAATGATGCGATAATTGCCCAACTGGCTTGAAACAACGATCCTTGCATCCAGCCAGCAAGATTCAAGGATAACTCTGTCGGAAGATAGAGAATAAGAAAAGAGCTGACAGAACTAAGAACGGATGAGACGGCAATCCCCATCAGCAAAATTGCCAAGCCACTTGCGCGATTATTGCCGACGAGCAAAGTCAAAAACAACGCAACAATCAGTCCGCCAGCCAGTGCAGCAAGGACGATCAACATCTTAGGTGCGGAAGGAACAAACGCCAGTAAGACTATGATCATCGTCATAGATCCCTGACTTATGCCAAAAAGGCCGGGGTCGGCCAGCGGATTACGAGCAATTGGCTGCAAAATAGCACCGGCAAGGGCTGCGCACCAACCCACCATCAGTCCCAATAAAATATGAGGTATCCGTACAACCCAGAGTGCATAAAATTGGTGGTGCTCAAGGGAATATCCGAAAAGCATATGCGTGAATTCACGTATACCAACGTTCGTAACCCCGACGTTTAAAGAAATAGCCACGAGTATGATCGTGATGGTAAATAGGCATAAACCGATTTTTATATCACGAGTACGCATCTGCAACCCATTGGCGAAACGTAATACCCTTTGTCCGTCTGTTGCCTGATCGAAGTTCATAACGATCTCTCCGATGTTGTTGAAATATAGCGCTTTCTGATGATCCAGATAAAAAACAGCCCTCCCAAAAAATCCATCAGAATACCGGTATGTATGACATAAGGCTGGAAGAGTGTCTGCGCACAGAGATTAGCAATCAGGCAGATACTTGCCCCCGTCAGAGCACAAGCTGGCAGCGACAGCATAAAATTCTGACCAACCAGAGGCTTGACAATATGGGGTACAACCAGCCCGACGAAACCAATCGGACCGCATATGGCAACGGCAGAACTGGATGCAACTATGGCTGAAATCAGCGCAAGGCGTGAAACAAGCGTTGCATTCGCGCCAATCGAAAGCGCCTTTTCATAACCGAGCAGAATCAGTGTCAGTGGACGTGCCAGTAATAAAAGTACCATCAAGGCCAGTATCCCGAACCACCAGAAATGGTGAAGTCTTGTGATATAAGTATGATTGATAGCTCCTGCTAACCAACTCAAATATTCGGTTCTTAATGCAGGATGGGCAAGAAGAACAGCATTGCTTATCCCAAGATAAAGCATTGCTATTAATGTGCCTGACAGTATCAATAGCAAGTTGCGAGAAACGCCGTTAACGCCCGCCAGGCGAGATACTGCAAGAGATGACAGAAAACCGAATAACCCGCCGGCTAGGGCTGCTATGCCTTGTAATGTCAGATCAAACTCAAAGCTGATTGCGCCTATTATGACAAACAGTGTCGCACCGGCATTGATTCCCAATGTTGATGAGGAGGCCAGTGGATTGCGGATAAGCCCCTGGAAGACGAGACCACTGCATGCCATCACCGCACCGACATAAACAGAAATCAAAGCCCGTGGCAGTCGCTGGTATAAAATAACTGCCTGCTCATAGTCTTGCGGTTCGGGCTGTGTTAAGGCTGCATAAATTTGCGAAATCGACGCAATATTCACGCCAAAAGAGAGACTAGAAAAAAAGATCAGCAGCAATACAAAAGGTGCGAATATAAAGAACAGACTGGATTTCATCGTCATACTCCGGACTGATTACCAGGGTGGTTTATGCCCGGATAAGGCTGACAGATAAGGCTGCCGTTATAACTGAAAATATCGGCCGGAATATCGAATACGCGTCGGATATTATCTACCGTTATCGTTTTATTAACAGCCCCTGCTGCAATAACGCTGCCAGTATTCAGCATTACTACATCATCGGCAAAAGTCGTTATTAGATTTAAATCATGTAACACCACAATGATGGTTTTTCCGTGCTGGAGTGAGAGATCGCGAACCAATTTAAGCACTGTGTATTGATATTTGATATCTAGGTGGTTCACTGGCTCGTCCATAAGAATGATATCAGTGTCCTGCGCAAGCACCATCGCTACCCAAGCGCGCTGGCGTTGCCCTCCTGAAAGGGAGTTGACTTGAGAACCTGCCTTATCGGCCAAGCCGACGATTTCCAGTACATCATGAAACAATTTGCGATCCCGTGAGGATGGCCCGCCGAAAAGCGAATTGCGCCCACAAGCTGCCAGCTCGATCAACTCTCCCAGTGTCATGTAATCCGGGCAGTGGCATTCCTGCGGCAGATAAGAGACTTTTCGAGCCAGCGCTTTACGACCTATCCCTGTAATTTGCTTACCTTCCAACAGAATTTCTCCGCTTTTCAGGGGGATGAAACCCATGATGGACTTCAGAAGTGTCGACTTACCGCAGCCATTAGACCCGACGAGTGCAGTGATGCGTCCTTGGGCAAAGTCTACTGACAAATCATGCAATACGGTTTTCTTGCCGTAAGTTGCGGTGATATTTTTTGCTGTAAGCACCAAAGGCTCCTTCAGTTTATCTTATATAAAATAAATTACAGTGTAATAGTTATGATTTGGCTAGCATACCAAAATCACAGGGTAAGCCCCAATATAGTTGTTTTTACCTCTTACATAACAGCATCTATGACAGCATCCTGCACTTGAGTTATCTGGCGCGATTCAGCAATGACATCGTTGATTAATGCATCAATTTTACTACTGTCGTGATGATGTGCTGTGGTGATTAGGTGTGCAATATTTCCCGACGTTGCCAGACAATGCTTCTTCCAGACGGCTGCCGATGGGCATGGAAATACCACCGTAATAGAGTTGTCATGACGCCAAGCGTTTATCCCGGCAGCACGGAAACACTTGACGGCATATTGTGCCATCTCTAGGCAGTGTTTGGTGCGGCGTTGCCAATCGGCAAACGAGTGACTGCGAATGGCCGCCCACATCATGAGTGGCGTCTGGCCATTACGTGACCCTGAGATGGTCTTGTCCTGAGCCGAAATGTAATCAACATCGACTGTAATACGCTCAACGTTTTTCCGTTTTGCAACAACAACCCCGCAAGGAATGGGGGAACCTATCATTTTGTGTCCAGAGACACAGATAGAGTCGATACCATCTGCAAAGGTAAAAGGCTGCGGGTTCTCTACGAACGGCAAGATCATCCCACTTAAGGCAGCGTCAGCGTGCAGATAGTAATTCTCGCGAGCAATACCGACTTGCTGCATACTTTGTTGAATGATCTTTATGTTATCCACCGCACCGCGCAATGTCGTGCCGATATTGGCAAAGATGATTGGATGTGGTTCTTTATGAGTGATGATCTTCTGTATCAGGTCGTTATAATCTATCTCACCAGTGGGTAAGGATTCTACTAAACAAGATTTGATACGCAGTAACTTAACGATTTTTGCCACCGAATAATGCGTATCTTTTGAATAATAAAGTGTCCCCTCCGGGAATAGTTCTCGCCCAAGATAGCAGCCGAACATATTACCCTCCGTTCCTCCGTTGGTAACATAACCCCAACTGTCTTCGAAAGGGATTTTGAACAGTTCAGCAAAGTATTTCATGACCTCTTTTTCGAACTCAAAAGAGTTTAAGAGATAGTTGCACTCCGCTCCCCAGTCACCACAATTATTGATAGAGAACTGCATGAATCTCTGTAAATAAGAGTAATCAAAGTCTGAGGACTCAGGATAGCCGATATTAAAATACTGGTTTTTAATACAGTAATGCCAAAACGCATCTAGCCTGTTCTTATCGGCAACGGACAATGTCATCTTTATCTCCGGTATTGTAACACTCTGGCAGACCAAAGCTCTGGAATGACGAATTTTGAGGCAAGCGATAATATTCTCGCCCAAGAAGCTGGTTGGCAATAATCCCATTGCGATACGCACCAAGCCCCAGATCGGGAGAGCCAATACCGTGCTGAAAAATCTCAGCATTCTGGACGAAAATATGGCCTTTTCCTTTGTCAAGGCGCTGAGCACTAAAGTCCTCTTTTACAATAAAATCGCCATAATCATCGGTTGCAAGCACTGTATTTTTGAGACCTTCTAACCATTCGGGACTGGTATGCTCATAACCTGTTGCAGCGACAATAGCATCGGTTTCAATGACGCCAACTTTATCGAGATGCTGATGACGAAAAATGACCCGCAGTGCCTCAGAGTCTCCAGTGTTTTCCACCTGCTCGACTTCGCAGTTTGAAACAAGCAAAATTCCTGGATCACGACCGCCGATGGAGCCTTCATACAAAATGTCGAAGATATCTGCGATAGTTGAGAAGCTGATACCTTTATAAAGTCCTCCCTGACCCGCCACGATCTTGCGGCGTTTCTCTCTTGTTATACTGTGAAAATGGTTCATGTAGGCCGGCGTGAAACATTCCTGACCGAGTTTCGATGATTCCATAGGATGAAAACCGGCAGATCGGGTGATCCACTGGATTGAAGCACCGGCCTCTATCATTTCAGGCGTCAATGCCTTATAGAGTGCCAGCACGCATTCGGCAGCACTTTGCCCTGAACCAATTACCGTGACACGTCGGCACGTTGAGAGCTGTGCACGTCTGTTTATGAACTCTGCCGAATGTAAGATAGGAGCTTTGGTCTGGATTTTAGCCCACTTAGGCAAAAACGGAGCGGTTCCTATACCGATAGCAAGGTTACGACTGTAATACTGATGCGTCGATCCCGTATGAGACTTACTTTCAATAATGAAATGATCGGGAACCGGATCATAAGCCACATCAATGACATTTTCACCGAACTGGCAGGAGGGAAGCTGTTGCGTCACCCAGCGGCAATAATGGTCATATTCCTGGCGTGGGATCTGAAAGTTTTCATAATAGTAGAATTTGTAAAGACGATCATGCTTATGAAGATAATTAAGAAAACTCAGAGGGTGTGTAGGCTCTGCCATTGTTACCAGGTCCGCTAGGAATGGAACCTGCAGCGTTGTACCGGGTAACAGGAGACCCTCATGCCAGCGAAACTCAGGCTTACGTTCGAGGAAAAGGCTGGTCAGATTAGTGTGTGACGAAAGCAGCGCCGCCAATCCCAGATTGAAGGGGCCAATACCAATACCGATCAGGTCAATATCATTCATATTAATAATCCGGACTGTTTTCTAAAGTTTTTTCATTAAGATGCTGTTCGACTTCTGCCACGTTACGGCAACGCAGCAGTTGCGAGAGCGAAAGCACGATCGCAAATTCCTCACAGATCCGTGCCGAAATTGTTTTCAGATGCTGAGGACGCAGCCCCATGCTGATGAAGTCGCTGGCTCCATCAATGTGGCTAGCGTGCGATTGGCCGAGTACGTCCAGATAAATTTCCAGCACCTTCTTTTTCATCGCTGTTTCTCGCGTAGAAAAAGAGTCGTGCCGAATAGGCGGTTGTTCATGCACCGATTCCATCAGCAGGCTACGTGCTTTAGAGCGATCAGGTTTGCCATTTGGTGAGAGCGGTAATTCGGTGACAGGCAGGATCCTTGTTGGGATATGCGATGGTGGCAGACATTGGCAGGCATATTTGCGCAATTCTGCTCCTGACAAAGTATCCTCTTGTAGCGGCACATAAAGTACGCCGATGGAAGTCTCACCGTGCATTTCCTCGCCATAGTCCACCACAAGAACATGCTTAACCGATGGATGGCGAACCAGTTCATTCTCGATGTCCGGCAACGAAATACGTACTCCACGTACTTTGACGTAACCGTTGACACGGCTATCGAAGACAATGATGCCATCACGACGATAGTGCCCATGATCACCGGTCCGGAACGCGCGGATCTCTTCTCCGTTTGTATCCTTGATGGTCACAAAATTGGTCTGGGTGAGGCTTCCGTTTTCCAGATAACCCAATGCGACATTGACGCCTGCCGTATGAATAAGGCCAGTAACACCCACCGGGCAATGATCGCCATGTCTGTTTAGCAGAAAATAGCTGTTAGCCGGTAAGGGCTTTCCATAAGGGATCAGATTAACATCGTCCAACCCTATTTCATGCCATATACTCCATATAGTCGTCTCTGTTGGTCCCCCCAACGAAATCAACCGTACTGACGGCAGGAGCGTACGCAGGCTACCAATAACAGTCGGTTTGATGTAATCGCCACCCTGAGCAATCAGCCGCAGGCTTTTCAATTCATTCCCCTGGCGGCACGCGAGAAGCATTTCCAGAATAGCGGGTACAGAGCACCATAATGTCACCTTGTGCTTGGCAACCAACTGGTTCCAGCGTAGTGCATCCTTTTCTTCACCGATAGCGGGAAGAACAAGGGTCGCACCTACAGTCAGGCAGCCAAAAACGTCGAAGACCGACATATCATGATGCAAAGGCGTGACAGAAATGAAGACATCCCGGTTTGTTACGGACCATTCGTCAAGGGTACTGGTGATGACATTCGATGTTGATTTATTGGATAAAACAACGCATTTCGGCCTTCCGGTTGTTCCGGATGTGTAGAGGTAGTAGGCGGGCGCTTCGCTTGATGAGAGGGCGTCAAGCATAAGCGGAAGTTCCGCCAAGGGCTCGGCAGACAAGAGTTTTTCAGGTGTTTCTGCTGGATGTTCAATCTCTTCTCTTTTTGTTGTTACCACAAGATCTGGATGGCAGTTTTCAAGGAGATAATGCAGTCGCTCTGAGGGAGAATCTGCGTCTATCGGAACCCAGATTACCCCCGTCAACGCACAGGCTAGGGTCACGGCCGTGTGCTCAGGCCCACGGTGCATACAGAGGGCAACGACACTGCCCTTGGAAAGCCCTTTCTCCATGAAAGCTCCCATTATTCGACGTACATTACGCCCCAGTTCGGCGTAGCTGACATGCCTGTCGCCACTGATAAGTGCCGTTTTGGTGTTTTTGCTATCGAAGATATTGGTGGCTATCCGGCTGAGAAAACGCCCGCAGTGAAAATCAGCTTCAATGCCATTCAATCGATAGTGGTTCGTATCGATAATATCCTGCGCCGAAATTGCGAATACGCCTGAAGCTGCGATGGCCTGTATTGCCTTGCCTATAGCTCTTAAAATATCTTGAACGAGAGCCGATTCAATCGCCGCAGTGGCATAATCGATGTCAAAGACAAGCGCTTTGTCTGCATTGATCGAAAAACGAATATCCATCGCAACTTGTGGTGTCTGTGTCAGCCCACTGTGCAACCGCATACAACTGTCCTGACCTGATACCGGCCACGAAAGCCCGTTGGTAATCACCACCGGTAAAACAGGGCCAGCACCATGCTTTTCAACCAGAAGCCGGGTAATGTCTATACCTGAAAATGCAAGATGTTCGAGCCCTTCCAGCACATCGTTCTGTAAGGTGTTGGCTCGCTCAGAAAGGTTGCCCTGTTCAGCATGCCAGTTGACTACAATAAAACTTGAACGATTGCACAAAACACCGGATACCTGCGGCGCGACGGGAACACCGATGAACAAACTCTTCTCTTCGATCCAATGGGACATAACCTCAAGTACCAGTGTCATGATGGTAGAATTCTTGAAAAGCATTTGCTTGGCGCCGGCTTTCGACACTGCGATATAATCTTCCCGTGCTACAATCAGGCTTTGCCGTGCATAGAGGGAAGTGCCTATTTGTGCCAGTGGTTTTGTCCACGGAAACCGTAGTGGACTGCTGACTGCCTCAAGCTTTGTTTTCCAATATGCTTCATCCATCTTGCGTCTTTCAGAGATATCTTCCCCATCCAAGGGGGCATCAGTATCCGCCACGATTGATACCTTACCCTCGAAAAGCTCTACCATCAGGGCGGCTATAGACCGTCCATCAAGGATCAGGGCGTCGAAACGAACAAACGCGATCAGATTATCCTCTTCCGGTTTATTTTCCGGCAAACAGAACAGCGTGATGCCCCACGGAGAGCGATCCAAATCGAAAAGCGCATGCGCAAATTCTTCACGGTAGTTTTCCACATGACGGAGTGCCTCTTCCCGTGACATGGTGCTGAGGTCAATTTGCTGTAAATGGATATCCGCTTCTGCGCTAACATATTGAACGAGTCGTTTTGCATCTATTCGGGTGCGCAAACTTTCATGTCGCTGAACCATATCCGTTAGGTGATTTCGCAGATGTGCCAATTCCATGCGTCCGCGGTATTCGCGAAATTCTTGCATCGCAACGCCACTAAGCGGTAATTCTGCTCGCCGCCCCAGCAGATATGCCAGTTGCAGGGAGGTTAATGGTTTTTCCATGCTGTTCTTCTGGTCGATTTTTACAGTAGAGTCAGTGGCGCTGATTCTGGCTGTCGGTGATGGGGCTGCTACTTCATCGGGTGAATGTATTTCATCGGGTAAATGTATTTCATCAGGTGAATGTATTGCCTCATTGAAGCGTTGCGGATATGTGGCGATTTCACGGACGAAATTGACAAAACTGTCGAACATTGGGGTTATCCATTCTTCTGGCAGCATATCCAGACGAATATCCCAGTTGATGAGAATACCACCGTCGGCGGAAGCAACTTGTGCGTCGAGCGCAACTTGAGGACCTTGTGAGATAACCCAGTTCATGGGACCAAATGCGTGCCTGACGCGATCTGAGAGGAGTTCTCCCCTTGGTATATCCAGTGCCGCGGTGAAGACGACAGGAGTCAATTGCGTCGCACCATGATGTCGGGAAAGATCGCGCATCAGATTCACACCTGGATAAGCCGAATGGGCGAGCAAATCTGTCAGTTGCCCGCCAAGTCGTTTACAAAGATCAGCAGGGCTTTCTGCTTCATTGATACCCACGCCGAGAATGAGCACATTAGAGAAATCGCCAACGATCCTCTCCACGTTATCCACAAGGGGGGAACGCCAGAACATCGGCACATTGAGCCTAAAGCATTTATCTCCGGTATGCCTTCCAAGAACAATAGAGAAAAGTCCCAGCATCAAGCTCGACATGGTTATCCTGTGTGTTCGAGCAAGTTTTTTCAACGCCTGACGCTCGTCTGGCTGGAGCCAGGCTGCCAGACGATGGCTGCGAGCCTGATTGGTCAAAGTTTTGTTAATAGGCAACACAGGGGCAGGCGGAATGTGTGGAATACGTGAGCGCCACCAGATTCTGTCCCTTTCACGGGCCGCTTTTAAATAGGGATCGGTGCGTACCTGGTCGCACCAGTCGAAATAGGACGCGATTACCGGAGCCGGCTGATCCGGGTTATCATAAAATATCGCCAGATCCTCCATTAATACCCTGAAACTCGAAGGATCGATAGCTATCATATCTGTATCGACATGCAGGCGAAATTTCCCGCCATCTCGCAGACTGAGCGAAAAACGGGATGCCTGACCAGAAGAAAGATCAAGCTTCTGATGAGTCCACTCCACGCGTTTAACAAGAAGTAACCTTGCCTCCTCCTGTTCTGGTAATCCCCTAAAATCCTCAATCTCCAGCAACAACGACTCATCGGATGGAATAACAGACTGAAGCCCTTCAGCGTTGACACAGAGTCTTAGCATGGGGTGCAGAGAACAAACGCGTTCCAAAGCCTGTTTAAATTTTTCTATCTTAATGTCATAGCCGTCGAATTCAGCATAAAGGTGCGCGGCAACGCCTCCCAAATCGGTCTGAACGTTACGTCCGACCCAGCAGGCTGCCTGCATTGACGTTAATTCTCTCATAGTTTATTCACGTGGTTGAAAAATCTTGATTAATGGAGCAAGTATAAAAATATGTTGAATTCACACAGCCACTGGCGGACGAGATCATTTTATTGCTTTGTCTTAGCCCATTCTCCCACAGCTTTGAGAGTATGTTCCGCGCTGGCAAACGTGGGGGTAAAAACTTTGCCTGCATTAAGAAAAATAATCCGTTTTTCACGAGCGGGTTTCATATAGTGAGCCCACCCAGGCACGATACGATCAAGTGCGGAGCGAATAGCGTTCTCATCGTGCTCCTTGCTGCCCCAACTGTTGAGTACTACCAGAACGTCCGGATTGAGTTCGCCTAATTTGTCGGCACTCAACTGTAAAAGCAGTTGAGATGAGGTGACAGAAAGACCGCCTTGTGCTGAGAGATTCAGGCGAGTGAAACCAAGATCTTCCAACGCTTGAGTGAAGCCAGTTGCTTCGCCGACGACATTGATCTGATCTGTTACAAGGATCGGTAGATAGGTCTTATTAGCCGGATTTTCCGGCAAAAGGGCACGCGTTGCCGCTACGCGTTGTAAATACATATCCCGCCGTTCTTGAAAATTCTGTTCACGTCCGGTCAGTTTGGCCAGATTTTCTTCAATATTGAAATTATGGAATTTTCCAGAAAGGAAATTTTGCAGATAGACAGGGGCGACCGTTGAAAGCTGTTTTACCTTGCCGATATCGAATTCTGTTCCAATAATGAGGTCGGGTTTAAGCGCGTAAAGTTTTTCCAGATCGATTTCCTGACCAGCACTGATACCTTGTGGTTTTGTGTACCCTTCACCGAGCACAGTATCGACAAAATCTGTACCAAACTGATAGGTGCCATCTTCCGAACGACCATAACTGCCGACCGGTTGAACGCCCAGCTCCATTAGGGGCAGACCGATAGCTGGCTCGCTCATCACCACAATACGTTGTGGCTCCTCAGGAATAACGACTTCCCGTCCCGTGGTATCCGTGACCTGCCGCGTTGCGGCAAAGGCCGATGCCCCTATCAAGCACAGTAATATGACAGTAATAGCAGATCGCATAACGTTTTCTCTTTCAAATCGGAGTAGGATTATATGGTTCGGTCAGGCACAAACCGCCCCTGACCGCACCCATAATGGTTGGTTCATCACCCCTATAGACATCACACAGGAACTTGAGCAAGGGGAAGGCTTGAGACCTCAGGTGTTGTGAAGAATGCGAAAACTTTATCTATTGTTTCACGGATGCGTTGGACATGTTCTTCAGGATAACGATCCGCACGATAAGTTATCACCAGTCGCATTATTCTTTCTCCATCAATGACATCTTCCATGATCTCGAATTGAAGACCGAACATGGATTCTTTTTTATCGGGATCGATTTGCCGATAGCGTATGTCGTTGCCAGACGGGGTTTTAAGGGCGCCATTCAGCGCATTATTGGCATGAATTTGAATATAAACATCGAAGATTAGACCATCCTCAGGTGTCATTCCCAGCGATTGTTGAATAAGATCGAGCGGTACATCCGCATACGGCATTGAATTATTGATAGTGTCTCTGGTGTCTTCGATCAGTGCGACGACGGGTTTTTCTGGATAGAACTGCATCCGATGAGCAACCATAGTGGTAAAATAGCCTACTGTTTCATAGGTATTGGGATCGGTACGACCCGACGCAGAGGTACCTATCACGATATCCTTCAGATTGCCAAGCTTGTGCAGCGAAAGCGCAATGGCAGCGTAGACGACACTGAACAGAGATGCATTATTTTGCCGAGCAAAGGAATAAAGACGATGAGTGATTTCAGGTTTAGGTTTGTACTCAATCCAGCCAGCTTCTGACGAACTTTCATGCGCAGCGATAGTCTTCCGGTTGTCAGATAAGCCAAGTTCTAACCCGCGCGTTGCATCACGTAACATGTGAGTCCAGTAATCGAGATGCTTTTGATTAAAGCCGTCTGCCCGCTGTTGCAGAGCAAACTTATGGAATGACAATGCGGTTTTTTTCCACACAGGAGCCATACCTACAGAACGCGCTAAATAAGCCTGGGCAAGCTCTTCCATCAGGACGTTCAACGACCATTCATCAATAACCATATGATGGACGAGGAATGACAATATTTGACGTCCGGTTTCTGGATTGCGGATCAGCCGTATTCTGATCGGCAATTCGCGGGAAAGATCGAACTTATAAGCAGCTTCGTCATCAAGATGTACACCGTTGCTTTCGTGACTGCGCCAGAACCACTTATCATTGGTCACGTCCGACATGGCGACAATCTGCTGACAAGCTTCACCATTTTGAACATGGAATCGGGTGCGCAAGCTGGGATGACGCGCGATAAGATCAGAAAAAGCCTGCTCAAGAAGCGTTTCGTCAACCTCATCAAGAAAATCCAGCGCGAATGGCAGGTTGAAGATGGTGCCGAATTCATAAGCGTTATAGGCATTCCAAAGAGAGGCTTGTGCGAGTGCCAAGGGAGCCATCAAACGATCGTTTTGTGTCTGCGCCAGAGGCTCCGCATCCTTGCTCTGATTTGTTATCACTGCGCGTGATGCCAAGGCGGCAGCAGAAGGGTGGCTGAAGAAATCACCGAAGTGTACTTCCAGCCCGTGCGTGCCAAGCAGTTTACCGATAATGCGCGTTGCCAGCAGAGAATGGCCGCCACAGTCAAAAAAATCATCATCCAGTGTCATATCTGTAACGGCTAAAGTTTCACGGAACTCTGACAATATGATTGCTGCTATTTCATCAGTGTCAGTGGAGATCTCCTTGCCGGGGGCATTGTGAGCGGAATGCACAGCAGTGCCAGACACAGAGTTCGCGACTAAACCCGCAATGGCATCTTCATCACCTTTAAGAAATGACACAAAACGACTTAGCAGAAACTCGCCGGTATGACCAGAAATCGCCTGGCCGGTTGTTAATATAAGGCTAATGTCCTCTGTACCTTCACTCTCTGTTGCTAGTTCAAAATCGGGCCGCATTTCATAGGTTGGCAACAGGATAGGCTGACTCAGTAAGCTCTGTTGTCCAACCAGGCCGTTCGGACGTGATAGCAACCGAACATATACCCAGGACTCATCACTCCCTGTTACGGGAGCACCGGAGAGAAGATTGTCTTCGTCTGGTTGCGCCTGAAGCTTATCCATGATGGATTTGATGATCTGTGCTTCCGCCATGCCACACTCGATAATCATGCGGCGGAAACCGTCCGACTGTAGCAGACAAAGTGCAATCTTTTCTTGACCGCCGAGCAGGCCAATGAATTGGGCGAATCTGGTTGAAATTACAGCCGACACACAGTGAGTCAGTTTGTCGCGAGGAAGAGACGTTTTCAGTTCACTAATTTTAAGTCCTGTTTTCCAACGCAGTGCAAGCCGATCTTTACTCAGGCCGGCTGTTACACCAAAACCGGCTGTTATACCAAAAGAGGAATGTATGATGCTGTTCTCACTGTTGCAACAGCGCAGCCAGGATATGAGAGAAGTCGGCTTTCCGTCGAAAGGTAGTAAGGAGACACGTTTTAGGGATGGGGGTTCTACCCGGTGACCGGCATAGGCGCGGATCAGTATTTCGAGTATCTCGTTTTCATGACAAGTTTGTGCCAATATCTCGTGCAAAATAAGAGATAAAACAACTTCATTATTTTTTTGTATTATTAAAATCTTAAAGGGTGGATGTTGTTCAGGAACCCAAGCATCTGCTTGCACAGCTAGCATCTGATTGATCATGTCTGTATGTGAGCTGGCATGGAAAAACTCAAGGCATGCCTGCCAGCCCACGATTCGGGTTTTATGCAACTCACCGTCATCATTTAACTCATAGCGTACGTTCAGATCCGGTATTGCCTCAATAACAGTCTGAATAGCATGTACCATCATTGAAATATTAACATTGTCATGAAGCCGCCAGGCTGAGAGCTGCTTGAGAATTCGGCCAGGATTCTGTTGCTGTAGCAGCCAGATATGTTCTTCATAACGGGATACGGATATGTGCGATAATTTTCCTGAATCAATATTCAACATGGATTTTCTCGTTTTATCAAACTGAACAGTCTTTTTTACAATGCATTAATACGAGCCAATATCCATTAAATGCCACATAGGGGGACTAATGCTGCCCGCAGGATGTGCGTTGCAGTGGCTGTTGTATTTGGAGCGAACTGACAAATATGCAATTGACAAATAGGGAGATTAACATAATATTTGGCGTTCTGTGAATATTAATGATAGTGATAATGATAATGATAATCATGTCTATAAAGACAGGCACGCCTATTGGTATAAAGATGGGGAATCTGCTTTTTTCACGCAGAAAAGTATTACTTAGTAGTGCAATTTTGTTTTCCTTATCATCCTTAGGGGGCCAAGCTACCGCTTTGACTCAAGCAGAGAAAAGCAAAACGGGGAGCGATGATACCGATGTCATCACGGTAACGGGTGAAAAAACAGAAAGATCTCTGCAGAGAACATCAAGTTCAGTCACGGTTATCTCCGGGCAGGAGGTACAGAGTAAGCCTGAGGCGACAACCATCGTTGATATTTTGCAGGGTACACCCAATGTGCTTTATACCAGCAATACAAGTGCGCCGAGTATTCGTGGTATTGAGACAAACGGGCCTCTCGTAGGAGGAAATACCTTTCTTTCTAAACCTATACCACGAGCGACTATCAGTGTTGATGGACGTTATATCAGCTCCGCAGAATTTAGTTTGGGGAGAGGGCCTGTTTGGGACGTGAATTCAGTAGAAGTATTCCGTGGCCCACAAACGACGACACAGGGGGCAAATAGCATTGCCGGTGCGGTGATTGTCAAGACTAACGATCCTACTTTTACCCCCGAATTCGATGGGCAGATTTTGTACGGAAGCCACCAAAAGAAACGTGCTTCTTTTACTGTCAATAGCCCATTGACAGAAGATCTCGCAGTACGCCTCGCCATGGATTACAGCGGCAGAAATACGTTCATTAAATATACCAATCCCGGTTTCTTCGATTCTGATATGAACAAAGATTTCGAAAATCTGGATGTCCGTGTTAAGGCACTTTGGCAACCGCTGGATAGCCCTTGGTTGGCCAAACTGACTTACTCCCATATGACAGCAAAAAATCCTGACAGTGAGTCGGCGTCATTGCCCTACAGTGATTTGAAAAACTCGACTTTAGGCATCAACAGAGTCAAGACCAACAGTGATGTCGGTATCTTAGATCTTCAATATACTTTCGAAAACGATATGGTGCTCTCCAATCAGCTCCAATATTCTGTATCGAAGTACCGCTACACTTTCACAAATCAGTTGCCAGGTATTGCCAATCGTGATTCGAACAATGTTTCCAATGAAATACGTTTGAACTTCGGTGATGAATATTCAACCTGGAGTGGAGTGACAGGTCTCTATTACTCGCGTGATAAGGCCAGGAATGTGCTTGATAATTCGCTGGGCAAGGCTGACGCCGATCTGACTAATACTAGTGTCGGTCTTTTCTCAGAGGCGACGAGGCGTTTTGCGGAAAAATGGTCTCTGACTGGCGGTTTGCGTTATCAGTATGACCAAGTCAAGCATGAAGGGGTTACCAGCTATGTGCCTGGCGTCTATCATGCATATAGTAAAGGGTTCCATGCTGTTCTGCCGAAAGTTTCTCTCGCCTATGACGTTACTAACGATATAACCGTCGGTACTCTGATAAGCAAAGGCTATGCGCCGGGTGGTACAGGTGTGAATTTCTCTGGGCATTCCTATTACACTTTCGCTCCGGAAAAGGCTTGGAATTACGAGTTGTTTGCGCGTGGTAGCGCGCTCAATAACCGCTTGCTGGTAACCGGTAATATCTTTTATACAGATTATAAGGGGTTCCAGAGTGCTGTAACGGATTACACGAAAGACAGACCGAACGGTTCTATCCTTGTCAACGCCGACAAGGCGGTAACCTACGGACTTGAGCTGGGGGCAGATTATCGGGCGCTGGACAATCTTCGCCTACGCGGTGGGCTTGGATTGCTTCATACCGAAATCAAAAAATTCGCCGATTATCGAGGCAACTCGTTTGAGGGAAAACAATTTGCTAAAGCACCCGGCTATATGTTTAACGTCGGTGCTGACTGGAACATCACCGAAAAAATTCGCCTGAGTAGCGATCTTCGTTACGTGGATCGTTACTTCTCAAATGATCAGAATGATCCCGAGTTGCGAGTCAGTTCCTATTTAGTGTCCAATCTCCGTTTATCCTATAACCCGACCAAAAATCTGGAACTCTTTGCTTACGGAAATAACGTCTTTGACAGACGTGTGCCGACAAACAAATACCGTGATCGTACGGCTGGGACTTCAGGATACATGCTGGAGCCGCGTGAAGTGGGTATCGGTATGAAAGTACGCTTCTAAAAATTAGCATCGACTACGCCGGTTCATCGGTGGTAGAAACAAGGGGGGAGCTATTCAGCTCCCCCCTTGTGTTATCTCAAATCACACGTGGTATTTATTATCTGAATTCACAACCTGACAATTTTTATTAAAAATTTATTGGCCTGAATTCGCAACTATATAGGGTTCTATTAATAGCAGCTTAGTTAATTCATTAGACGAAGGCTTACTTTCTTCCCCTTTAGGTACCACAAAAAACTCACCTTGCTTTATTATTACGTGATCATTTTTAAAATCTATACGAAGTTCACCTTCAATAACCATAAACACCTTGTCTTCATCTTCATGTGTGTGCCAGATAAAGTCACCCTTAGCGAGCAATATGATTATCTTATATTCGTTTGTTTGAGCTATCACCTTCGGTGACCAGATTTCTTCTATTAAATCAAATTCTTGTTTTAAGTTATTGACTTTTCTCAATGCCGCAATATGGCTCATATTATATTCCTTTCCTTTAACTAGTTTTTAGTTTAAATTTTTAATACTTACCCATTCTATGAAATTATAGTCTTTCCGTTTTTTATAGTGGCATACAGGTAAACAGATTTAAACATTCGGTTTATCAGGCACCGAGCGTAGCGCCTCCATCAATGACAATATCCTGCAATGTTATGTGGCTTGCTTGGTCGGAGGCCAAAAACAAAATGACGTTGGCTATTTCGTCGGGCTGTGCGATTTTCCCGAGTGGAATGCCGAGTTTAAATTGTTCGGTAAGGCCGTTGATTAAACGCTGATGTGCTGTATCATCGTTGAGCATTCCCTCCAGCATTGGAGTCAGTGTGGAACCGGGTGAAACAATGTTACATCGTACCCCAAAAGGTGCTAGTTCCAGCCCCACGCTCAGGCACAAGCTACGCATCGCAGCCTTAGAAGCACAGTAAACTGCCATATTAACGCGTGGCACGTGGGCTGCGTTGGAGGCTATCGAGACGATATTGCCGCTGCGCTGATGCTGGAAGTGTGGAATGAGGATTTTAAACAGATTGAATGCGGCGCCTGCATTAACGTTGATTGAGCTTTCCCAGTCTTCACGGCTTAACGTTTCTGCGGAGCCGAGGCGCAGAATTCCCGCACCGTTAACCAGCACATCCAGCCCATTTGCTTTCAGCAGTGGAGGGCAGGTTTTTTGCACCGCATGAGCATCGCTGACATCCAGAATGAGCGTCTCAAACGGCATTGAGTCAGGAAACTTTAGATCGAATCCAAAAACCCTGGCTCCTGCCTCGTGAAAACGGAGGGCTGTTCGGGAGCCGATACCGCTCCCTGCTCCCGTCACCCAGACGGTTTTTCCCTTGAATCCGTTCATTTCTCTTCCAGATCGTTGTTCAGTAGTGCGAGCCAGTTTCGCAACGTTGGTTGTTTCATCAGCGTGATGAAATCAATTTCGTACCCTTCATGGCGGCACTTTGAGACGAAAGACATTGTGCGTAGCGAGTCTAAGCCGTAATCAAGCAGGTTTTCGTCATCATCAATGTCGTGTGCATCTTCATCCAGTGCGGGTTGCAGTATGGCAAGCAGACGTTCGCGATCCCATCTATTTTCTGATGCGGGCGGGGCGAGCGCCGACAGTGCCATAGAGGTACTCAATACCCGTCCGGAACGGCCCGCAGTATAGCGGAGCGCCATCATATGATCTTCCCGGCTGAAGTCTGCCAGCGCATCGCTTATCATAAAAGCCTGTATATCGCGCATAAAGGCATCAGTGGCAGTGGTTAGGCAGCCGATATGGGCGTACACGCCGCAGATCATAAGCTGGTCACGCTTGTGTTCTTGCAGATGGTTTTCCAAGTCAGAACGCTGAAACGCGCTGTAGCGCCACTTCACCAATACAGTGTCCACCAGTTCGGGGGACAGTGCTGCCGTGATTTTTTGTTGTTCTGGATAGCGGCTTAGTCCAGGCCCCCACATATCATTCAGTAGCGCTCGATCGACGTCGTTCTGTTGGTTCGGCTGCGCTGTGTAAAACACGGGGATGCCGAGCTCATGGCAACGTGCGCGCAGAGTAGCTATGTTGCCGATAACCTGCTGAATCATCTTGCTCTCCTCTCCCCAGAAGTTGAGGAAATATTCCTGCATATCGTGAATCAGCAAAGCGGCGCGTTGCGGCTCCAATCTCCACTCGACTTTATTGGCAGGTAAGACAGTTTCATCGGGCAGGGTATAATCCTGAAGTTTAGGAATGCTCATGGCGTATTTCCTCAATTTTCTAAGGCGGCGCTGGCAAGTGCACGTAACGCCTGTTTGTTGATTTTTCCTACTGGAGTGAGCGGCAGCTCAGGTAGACTTTCAAAACGATCAGGGATCTTATAGTCGGCTATACCCTGCTCGCGTAGCCAACGGCGCAGCACGGCTGGTTTCACGGATTCGCGTTCGCGCGTTACCACATAGGCGCAGGTTTTCTCGCCCATTAGACAGTCAGGAATAGCGACCAATGCGGCGTGCACCACCGTTGGGTGGCGCAGCAACAGGTGTTCGACCTCTTCAGCGGCAATTTTTTCGCCACCACGATTTATTTGATCCTTCTCACGTCCAACTACTTTCAGATATCCGTCGGGAAGCTGAATGACTACGTCGCCAGAACAATAAAACCCGTTACTGTCGAACACCGTCTGGTTATGTTCTGGGCTTCGGTAATAGCCTCGAAAGGTGTATGGGCCTCGGGTCATCAGCAATCCAGGCTCTCCGTGCGGCACCGGGAGACCTTCTCGGTTTGCGACCCATACCTCATCATCCTCACTGATAGGGCAGCCCTGAGTTGTGAAGATATGCGTGTCGTCATCGTCTAGTCGGGTGTAGTTCACCAGACCTTCTGCCATACCAAATACCTGTTGGAGCTGGCAGCCCAGTTCCTCTGGAATGCGTCTGGCCAGCGTTTCTCCCAGAGGAGCACCACCGACCTGCATCACTTTCAAACTGGAGAGTTCATTAACGTGACCTCTGATATTGGCATATTCCAGCCAGATGCTGACCGCAGGTGGCACTAGAGCGGTAATATTGATCTGATGACGGGCTATGACCGGAAAACATTTGTCCGGGCTTGGATCGGGGACGAGGATGACCTGACCACCTGCATAAAATACACCCAGCGCACCTGGTGAACTCATAGGATAGTTATGTGCGGCCGGCAGTGCGCAGAGATATCGGGTTTTACTGCTGATGTCGCAGATCGGATTGCTGGCGCGGATGCTGTAATAGTAGTCGTTGTGGGTGCGAGGAATCAGCTTGGGGGTGCCAGTGCTGCCGCCGGAAAGCTGGAAAAATGCAACCTCATCCGCTGGCGTTGGCGTGGGCGTAAAGTCTCCCGGCTCTTCCGATATCAAGCGTGAAAGTGAACGGTTCGAATCTGAATCCTCATGGTGAAGCACCACTGTATTCAGTTTCGGGCATTTGGCGACTAGAAGATCAATAAGAGCATCATCATGAAACTGGCGATGCTGGCGATCGGCAATGAGTATCTCCGGCGTAATCTGGTGCGCATATGCAGTTAATTCGCTGCTCTGGTGGCTATAAAGTGCGTTAACCGGCGTGACGCCCAAGCGCAGTAAGGCAAAAAAGACGATATAAAATTCAGCCTCGTTGCCAAGCTGCACCAGCGCGGTTTGTCTCTGACGCACGCCGCGTTGGTGCAAGGAAGCGGCGAGCCTGTTTACTGCTTCATTAAGCTCTCGATAGCTCCAGCACCGCTCCCCGCAAAATAGTGCCACGGCATCGTTCTCGCGGTGAATATCGAGAATATCGCTCAACGGGCGATCAATCCAGTACCCTTTCAAGCGATAACGTTCAGCCAGATCCTGAGGCCAGCGGTTGAATTCAATCATAATGTCAGCTCCTTTTGCGTTGCAAAACCAAGTGCACTCAGCATGGTGTTAAATTTGGTGCAGGTTTCCAGCCATTCATTTTCCGGAACAGAGTCTGGAACGATGCCGGCACCGGCGAATAGCTCAATCTGATGAGGACGAACTTTGCCGCAGCGGATCGCCACAACCCATTCCCCGTCTCCTCGGGCATCACACCAGCCGACAATACCGCCAAACCAGCCGCGGTCGAATGGCTCCAGCTCGCCGATCAGGCTGCGGGATGAGGTATAAGGAGTGCCGCATAATGCGGGCGTGGGATGAAGCAGGCAGGCAAGAGACAGCGCGCTATCGCGATCATTGGCCACTATACCCTGAATCTCAGTAGCGAGATGCCAGAGCGTAGGCGTACTGAGCAACGAGGGTTCTGGGATCGTCAGAGACCAACAGAGATCCGCCAATTGGCGACGGATAGCCTCCGTGACCACCAGATGCTCATGGCGATCCTTTCCGGAAGCCAACAGCTTTTCCCTGGCATTTCTGTCACTGGCGTCATCGTCGCCTCGCCGCGCTGAGCCGGCAAGAGGACAGGAGCGCAGGATATTGCCCTCTTTACGTAGCAGTAGTTCAGGGCTGGCACCAATCAGAATGCCATCCGCCAGCGGTAAGTGAAAATTGTAGCTCTCCGGATTCTGTTTGTTGAGTTGCAGCCATAGGCTCAGAGCGCTAAGCGGGGAGGTGCTTTCAATCTGTAGCAGGCGCGACAGCACCACTTTATTCAGTGCACCGATACGTAGCGGATTCAGGGCGCTTTCCACCATGGTGCAAAACGCATCATGATCTGGAATGTAGTGAGCTTGGCCCTCTACTTGCACCGGAGAATCGGAGAGGTTAAAGGCGTAGCGATCGAACCAGTAGCAGGTCTGTGGAATAAACAGTGAACAGGGTTGGCGCTTATCAAACGGAATAGCCCCCACGACAATGGGATTTTCTACTCCGGTCTGCTGAGTTTGACGAAGCAACTGTTGTACCTTCTGCTGGAACTCGCCCTCGACGTGATGTCCTGATGCGGCGGGATGTGTCAAGGTGGCGAGGCATCCACGGGCGAGTAAGCTTTTGTGGGGCGACAGAAAGATAAAATCATCCTCTTGCAATGTTAGTGAAAGAAGATTGTTGGCGATACCAGACAAAATCAGGTTCCTCTTGTTGGTGTAGGGGCTAGTTTTTCCCCCCTTCCGAAAGGGAAAATACCGACGGCAACGTGAGAGTGAGCCGCCAGTGGTGCCGAAAACCAGGTGTTATCAGCTATAGCTGACCGTGGATAACATGCTGCGTTCGTAGCTGTAGAAACACGCCTCTTTTCCGCAGCAGGAGGCGACATGGTGAGGTTGTTGACGTTAAACTGCACCGATGCGCCTTTCAGGCTGGAAGCATTTTCTCTTAGATCATTGCGTGTCATGTAGCAAAAGTGGCGGATTACGACTTCATCGTTGCGGTTAGATGAACCTGGATAATGGGTGAAGGCACTTTTGGTGTAATTTAGTGCGTTGGATACGAAAGTCGTTGTTTGACGATCCATCTGGTCACGAGTAATCACGGAGATTGTCTGTTGTGTTTTGAGAAGTAGAATCGCCGTTTTGGTGACTGATACGCGACCTTTCGTTACAATCCCTTTCATTGGTAGCGTTACGCTTTTCAGCTCCGCGGCTGCATCCCTCATGTTTTTTTCCCCATCGCTAGCTGCATATGCCCCGTCAGATAACGTGGGTGTTGAAAACAGTGCCGCCTGAAACCCAAACCCTGTGCGTCTGGCGATGATTTTCACCACAAGTTTTTTTCTTATTTTAAACATAATCAAACACCGTCTGATTTGCCTTATAAAAATATTTAATACCAATTAATTTGTGCTGCTTACAGGCGGCGCCGGAAATCCAATTTGGCAAAAAATTCATCAGGAAGAGGTATGAGATCCTGAGAAGGAAAACGCCATTACAATATTTTAAATAGAAATGATTATCAATATAATTTACATTACTAATTAATGGCGTTTTCTTGTAAAAATTTCTATAAATAGTTGGAATACACCTTCCAGCAAACCCGATGTTAAAGAGCCGATTATCGACATGGCGATGAATAACAGGGGGAATTCGTGAACCGTTCGAGTCCTGAAAGCCGCAACAGCCACCGTCATGAAAACGTTAAAAAACTTACGCTCCGAAACGTAACAACACTTCCCCTTGATGGAATAACGTTCCGCTTATCTGTGAAATAGACAAGCTACTTGCCCTCTTTATTCTGTGTACTCGATTAAAAAGACTGAATAGAAAAACTATCGGTTATTCAAAATCCGAAGAAATGCACAATAAGGTGATAGGGACTTTTATTGAACGTGAGCATTATTTTTAAATGTTTAATCTAAATATTTAATACATGACCCAATTTCTATTAGTTTAACTTAAATTAAAAAAATAAAATGGAATTTTTAATATGAGTTAATATTATTTTTTAATAATTAATTTGTCGTATGAACACCAAGATAAATGAATGATAAAGTGAGTATAAATACATGTAAAGATTTTCATTCAATATATTTCGTATCTATTTTATATACATGGAAATCTAAAAAGGAGTTTTAAATGGCTTGGATTTATCATCAATATTCAGGTGACTTATATCATAACGACAAATTAGTTTGTCGGGGCGAATATACAAGCAGTAAGGGACCAATAGCTACCATTTTGGAACCGTGTGATTGTAACAAGATGTATGCAATATATATTTTATAATTCATGGTGATAGCAAAGATAATCCGGGGGAAGCATCAGAGGTCTGTATCATTGTCGAGCCAGATACAGGAAGAAAAATAATCCGCTCTGCATATAGAGAATTAATCGTCGAATAAGTATGGCAAATTTCATTTTACTCGCAATGCTATGTAACAGAGCTCAATGAGTAAAAGGAAAGAAGCCAATTATATTAAATGACTGGGGCAATTGTACACTCAAACAATAGAAGTCTCTATTTCATATATCTATAATAAAAAATAGTTACTGTTATTTTATCATCAATCATATCAATGGAAGAATTTTTATTAGCAGAACCCACTTATTTTAATATAACTCCTGAATATTTATTTTCAATCGAAAATAAATATTCAAAACAGGATTAAACACGGATCTTTATTGCTTTGAAAGGTAATAAGGCTGCTATCCAAAAGAAGAGAATAGGTTTAACCCTTCTCTCTTAAGTCATTCTGGATCAATCTTGTCTATCATAGTGATAGCATCAGCCATTGTCATAAGCAGGTTAGATACACGGATATCATAGCTCATGCCATTATGCATCGTAAGTTGCAAACTTAGACAGAAGCAGGCTACAGCGCTCAGTCCTTAATACTGTCATATTTGCCGATTTGGTCGATATTATGAACAGACCCGTAGATGACAAGTATGACATTGAATTGATGAAATTCAGGCTATGAGATATGAGTATGAGTACGATAATCGCGGGAATTTAGGAATGACTGTCATAAAAATGTCATAATTTATACATTTTACTGTCATTAAGTTGACTTATTTTTCCCTCCTGAATCAATTTTTACCTAAAAACTAGGCTGTTGATGTTGTTGAAAGTTGTTTTTAATGAATGATGTGTATCTCAGCAGGAGGGTGTATGAAATCAATACGTATCACCGTGGCAGGCATCATGGCAACAGTATTTGCTATGACGTCTTTGTCTTCATTTGCTGCAACTACATTTGTTGCAACTACCAGCTTGACAGGAGCTGGTGCGACATTCCCGGCACCGGTATATACCAAGTGGGCCGATTCTTATCAAAAAGAAACGGGTAATAAAATCAATTATCAGGGGATTGGTTCTTCTGGTGGTGTAAAACAGATTATTGCCAACACAGTTGATTTTGGTGCATCAGATGCCCCACTTGCTGATGACAAACTGGCTTCTGAAGGTTTGTTCCAGTTTCCGACCGTGATTGGTGGCATTGTACTGGTGGTGAACCTTCCAGGTATCAAATCCGGCCAGTTGGTGTTAGATGGCAAAACTCTCGGTGACATCTATTTGGGAACCATCAAAAAATGGAATGATCCCATCATTGCGAAATTGAATCCGAATCTCCAACTCCCTGATCAAAATATTGCGGTGGTGCGCCGTGCGGATGGTTCCGGTACTTCTTTTGTTTTCACTAGCTACCTGTCCAAAGTAAACAGTGACTGGAAAGCAAAAGTCGGGGCAGGTTCTACAGTGAAATGGCCAATCGGACTGGGCGGCAAAGGAAATGATGGCATTGCTGCGTTCGTCCAGCGTTTGCCCGGCTCCATTGGTTATGTTGAATATGCTTATGCGAAGCAAAATAATCTCGCCTATACCAAGTTGGTAACCGCTGATGGAAACGTTATCGCGCCTACCGAAACTAATTTCAGTGCGGCAGCAAAAGGGGCGGACTGGAACAAAAGTTTTGCACAGGATTTGACTAATCAGCCCGGCGAAAATGCCTGGCCGATCACGTCAACGACATTCATCCTAATCCATAAACAGCAGAAAAATGCCATACATGGGACAGAAATCCTGAAATTCTTTGACTGGGCCTATGAGAAAGGTGGCGAGCAAGCGAAAGCGCTGGATTATGCTGTGTTGCCAAAAGCTGTCATTGAACAGGTACGTGCAGCCTGGAAAAATGACATAAAAGATAAGCACGGCAATGCCTTGTATTAACAATTCATTGTATTAGCGATGCTATTGAAGGGAAATAACCCAAATGGGAATTGAGCGCATGGCCGAACATAAGACTATACATAGAAAAACCATGCATAAGACCGTACAGAAAGCACCTGGTAAGCACGGTGATATTATTTTCAGTACGCTGGTCAGGCTGGCGGCTCTGATGACGTTATTTCTACTGGGAGGCATTATCATCTCGCTGCTTATTGCTGCCTGGCCGAGTATGCAGACGTTTGGTTTTGCTTTTCTATGGAATAACGATTGGGATGCACCTGCGGAGATTTTCGGTGCACTAGTTCCGATTTATGGCACATTAGTGACTTCATTGATTGCTCTGATTATTGCCGTTCCGGTTAGTTTTGGCATCGCTCTGTTTTTGACAGAGCTGGCGCCAAACTGGCTGAAACGGCCGCTTGGTGTAGCAATTGAATTATTAGCGGCAATCCCCAGTATCGTTTATGGCATGTGGGGGCTATTTGTCTTTGCCCCGCTTTTTGCCACCTATTTCCAACAACCTGTCGGTGATGTGTTGTCGAGTATTCCTGTCGTAGGAGAACTGTTTTCCGGCCCGGCTTTCGGCATTGGTATTCTGGCCGCGGGTATTATTCTTGCCATTATGATTATTCCCTATATTGCTTCTGTGATGCGCGATGTTTTTGAACAAACTCCCGTTATGATGAAAGAATCGGCTTATGGAATTGGCTGTACAACATGGGAAGTGATTTGGCATATCGTCCTGCCTTACACCAAAAATGGGGTAATCGGCGGTGTGATGTTAGGCCTGGGGCGTGCACTGGGAGAAACCATGGCAGTGACTTTTATTATCGGCAATACCTATCAATTGGACAGTTTTTCCCTCTATATGCCCGGAAACAGCATTACTTCGGCATTGGCAAATGAATTTGCCGAAGCGGCATCGGGTCTGCATACCTCTGCATTGATGGAACTGGGGCTGATTTTATTTGTGATCACTTTTATTGTTCTCGCGTTATCAAAATTGATGATCATGCGTCTGTCCAGGAACGAGGGGCGTTGAAATGATAAGAATTGATAAACGCCATAGGTTACAAGCCTGGCGGCGTCGGAAAAATCATCTCGCCCTGTTTCTGTCTATGGCAACAATGGCATTCGGTTTGTTCTGGCTGATTTGGATTTTAATCTCCACAATCACTAAAGGTATTGATGGTATGTCTCTGGCGTTATTTACCGAAATGACGCCACCGCCCAACACAGCAGGAGGCGGGCTGGCAAACGCTATTGTTGGTAGTGGACTCCTGATCTTCTGGGCAACGGTGTGCGGTACGCCATTGGGAATTATGGCGGGTATTTATCTTGCTGAGTATGGACGTCGTTCTCCGCTGGCTGAGGTGATCCGCTTTATCAATGACATTCTGCTTTCTGCTCCTTCCATTGTTGTAGGGCTGTTTGTTTACACGGTAGTTGTGACGAAAATGCAGCATTTCTCCGGTTGGGCAGGGGTAATTGCGCTGGCTCTGTTACAAATCCCAATTGTTATCCGCACGACGGAAAATATGTTGAAACTGGTGCCGGATAGCCTGCGTGAAGCAGCTTATGCACTGGGAACACCGAAATGGAAAATGATCTCTGCTATTACGTTGAAAGCCTCAATATCAGGTATTATTACGGGTGTATTACTGGCCATTGCCCGTATTGCAGGGGAAACCGCCCCATTGTTATTCACTTCGCTTTCTAACCAGTTCTGGAGCACTAACCTCAGTCAGCCAATTGCCAATCTGCCTGTCACCATATTCAAGTTTGCTATGAGTCCATTCTCTGACTGGCAACAACTGGCATGGGCCGGGGTTTTACTGATTACCTTATGTGTACTGTTGATTAATATCTTGGCGCGGTTGTTATTTGCTAAGAAAAAATTCTGATATTAGAGGAACTGATATTGAAGAGAGAAGCGTTGATGAGTAAAGCCAATGATGTTGCAGGAAATAAGATTCAGGTACGCAATCTGAATTTCTATTACGGCAAATTCCATGCACTGAAAAATATCACGTTGGATATTGCACAGAATAAAGTGACTGCTTTCATTGGCCCATCGGGATGTGGCAAATCAACATTACTGCGTACTTTTAACAAAATGTATGAACTGTATGGAGAACAGAAGGCTGAAGGCGAGATCTTGCTGGATAAAACGAATATTCTGACCGATAAACAGGATATTGCCTTATTACGAGCCAAAGTAGGCATGGTTTTTCAAAAGCCGACGCCTTTTCCGATGTCGATTTACGACAATATCGCTTTTGGCGTGCGTTTGTTTGAAAAACTTTCAAGGGCTGAGATGGATGAGCGAGTCCGATGGGCGCTGACAAAAGCCGCATTGTGGAACGAAACCAAAGACAAGTTACACCAGAGTGGTTACAGCCTGTCTGGCGGTCAGCAACAGCGTTTGTGTATTGCCCGTGCTATCGCTATCCGCCCGGAAGTTTTGTTGCTGGATGAACCTTGCTCTGCTCTCGACCCGATTTCTACAGGACGTATTGAGGAACTGATCAGTGAACTGAAATCGGAATATACCGTAGTGATCGTTACACACAATATGCAGCAGGCGGCACGTTGTTCTGATTATACGGCTTTTATGTACCTCGGTGAGTTGATTGAGTTCAGTGACACTGACATTTTGTTCACCACACCGAAAATGAAGCAGACCGAAGATTATATTACTGGTCGTTATGGTTGATATGGGCAGATACGAGGTAGCGTAAAGATGGACAATCTGAATTTCGGTAAGCACATTTCTGGTCAGTTCAATGCTGAACTGGAACATATCCGTACTGAATTAATGGCAATGGGGGGATTGGTAGAAGAGCAGCTCAGTAAAGCGATTCTGGCAATGCACAATCAGGATAAACAGTTAGCCCAACAAGTCATTGAAGACGACCAGAAGGTCAACATGATGGAAGTGGCGATAGATGAGGCCTGTGTTCGTATCATTGCCAAACGTCAACCCGCAGCAAGTGATTTGCGCCTGATAATGGTTATCTCAAAGACCATTGCCGAGCTGGAGCGTATTGGTGATGTTGCGAATAAAATTTGTCAGACGGCGCTGGAGAAATTTTCTCATCAACAGCAACCATTGCTGGTCAGTCTGGAATCTTTGGGCCGGAATACCATCCGGATGCTGCATGATGTATTGGATGCTTTTGCCCGTATGGATTTGCAAGAAGCCATCCGTATCTATCGTGAAGATAAAAAAGTAGATCAGGAATATGAAGGCATTGTGCGCCAGTTAATGACTTACATGATGGAAGATCCACGTACTATTCCGAGCATCATGACCGCACTTTTATGTGCCCGTTCTATTGAACGTATCGGCGATCGCTGTCAGAACATTTGTGAATTTATCTTCTATTACGTTAAAGGGCAGGATTTTCGCCATGTTGGGGGCGATAAACTGGAAGAATTGCTTACTAAAGATGAATAATTTTTATGACTATGAAACATGGGTATTCTCTTAAGTGCGTTTAGGGGCTCACTTTAAAGATTTATTCCCAAAAGGTATAAATATAGTGTTTTATATTATTTCAAGTGCTATGATGAAATTGATAGTTTTTATTGGACAATAAATAATTATTAACAAATTAATAATAGGGGTGTCCAATGAAATTCCGCAATCAATCTCGGATAGCAGTGACTGTGTTACTAACCAGTCTGGTATTAGTTTCTGGCGTAGCGAAAGCAGACAAACTTGATGATATAAAAAAAGCGGGTACGGTTCGTATTGCGGTATTCGACAGTAATCCCCCTTTTGGTTTTATCGATCCTAAAACGAAAAAACTTGCTGGTTATGATGTGGATATCGCCAATGCAATCGCCAGTGATTTGGGCGTGAAACTGCAATTGCGCCCAACTAATCCCGCAAATCGTATTCCACTACTCTCTTCTAAGAAAATTGACTTAATTGCTGCTAACTTCACGATCACCGATGAACGGGCAAAACAGGTCGATTTTTCCATTCCTTATTTTGCCACAGGGCAAAAATTCATTGCCCGTAAAGGTGTCCTGACTAATCCGGATGATATCGCTAAATTGCGTATCGGTGCGGATAAGGGAACGGTACAGGAAATTACACTGCGTGAGCGTTACCCAACTGCGAAAGTTATCTCTTATGACGATACTCCGCTGGCATTCGCGGCGTTGAGAAATGGTAATGTTCAGGCGATCACTCAGGATGATGCAAAGCTGGTAGGCTTATTGGCAAATGTTCCAGAAGCGCAAAAAGTAGATTTTGAAATATCACCTTTCAGTATTACTCGTGAATATCAGGCTGTAGCGGCTTCCAAAGGAGAAGCCCGGTTGGTTGAAGCGGTTAACCAGACATTGTTGAAACTGGAGAAAGAAGGTGAAGCAGAGAAAATTTATAACCGTTGGTTTGGTCCTGATACAAAATCTGCTCAGCCACGTGGTAATTTTAAGTTTGCTCCATTAAATAGTCAGGCAGCGAACTAACATACGTCTGGGAAAATGATATCGGAAACCAGCCCCGTCTTTGTGCGGGGCTTTGCCATTTGTTGATGTGGTGAATAATATGTTTGAGCAATTTATTGATGAGCACTTATTGGCTCCTGAATATCTGCAATGGCTCTGGCAAGGGTTCTTGATTACATTATGGATCTCTGCCTGTACCATTGTTTCTTCCACCTTACTGGGTTTTGTCATTGCGGCAGCGCGGGACAGCCAGATCAAACCATTGCGTTGGTTGATTACGCTGTACACTTCGGTATTCCGCAATACCCCATTGCTGGTACAACTGTTTTTCTGGTATTTCGCTTCCGGACAGATTTTGCCTCAAGATGCTATGACCTGGCTTAACACCCCCCATGAGACTGAGATTGCAGGTTTCACTCTGGAATGGCCTTCATTTGAGTTTCTGGCTGGATTTATCGGCCTGACACTTTACTCTACACCTTTTGTGGCAGAAGAACTAAGAGCTGGAATGCAGGGTGTTGGACGTGGCCAAAAATATGCTGCCCACGCATTGGGTTTAACTGGCTGGCAGGCCATGCGCCATGTCGTACTGCCACAGGCATTGAAGATTGCCATGCCACCACTTTTGGGGCAGTACATGACTATCGTCAAGAATTCATCATTAACAATGGCGATTGGTGTCGCTGAACTTTCCTATGCTTCCCGTCAGGTAGAAACACAGTCTCTGCAAACATTTGAAGCGTTTGGCGTGGCGACAATGCTCTACATCGCCATTATTGCAGTGATGGAAGGATGGGGGCAATGGCGTCAGCAGAGAATACTGGCAAGAGGGTACTGATATGGACTTTACTGTTATAGCAGAAAACTGGCGCTATTTGCTGTTGGGAACCTTTCCTGACGGGCCGTTGGAAGGCGCAGCTTTGACACTGATGATAAGTATTATGGCCGGAGTGATCTCGATTGCCTTGGGGACAGTGGCAGGAATCGCATTGGCGATGTTGCGTGGTTTTTGGGTAAATTTGCTGGCTGCGGTATTGGGGTTCTTTCGTGCTATTCCAGTTATTATGCTGATTTTTTGGACTTATTTCTTGTTGCCAGTGGTTTTGGGTATGGAAATACCTGAAATCACCACTGTAGTTTGTGCACTGGCATTGATAACGTCTGCTTATTTGGCCCATGGTGTTAAGGCGGGCATTCTGGCGATTGGTGAAGGTCAATGGCGTGCAGGACTGTCTTTGGGTTTCAATCGTTGGGAAGTATTGTGGTATATCGTTCTGCCACAGGCATTGCGTATGATGGTGCCTTCGTTCATAAACCAATGGATTGCGTTAATCAAAGACACTTCATTGGCCTATATTGTTGGCGTAGCAGAACTGTCATTTTTGGCGACACAGGTTAATAACCGTAGTATGGTTTATCCGATGGAAGTCTTTTTATTTGTTGCGTTAGTTTATTTTGTGATGTGTTTGTCACTGGAATTAGCCGCTAACTATGTCGCTCGCCATTTTTCGGTAAGACGTGAGAAAACAGCATTCTTGCGGTTTTGGGGTATACCCGACAGGCTTCGAATGGTATTTAGACGGCAAGTGAATGGCTCTTCAGAAACCTGTTAGTGCTATGTTTGTGACCACGATATCTGGAACAAAGCGAAGGTAATAAAGAGACAAGAGCCGGTTTAAAGAATGAAATAAATGTATCCCAACTAAATAGTAATGGTGAGGAAGGGATAGAGCATGTTGCTTGGTTAGATTCACAGGACTGGTATGTCGCAACGACTACAATGCTGGATATAACCTCTCTCGCTTCTGGTTCAGCAGCTTTAAAGGAAGCGTATCATACTTACAGAATAATGAAGTCTACATCTTCCCGTAATGCATCAGAATGGTTGAAAAACATGCCAAGACATGAAAGAAAACGGTTAACAGAGGAGATTATACGATATAACAATCCCGGCATTTCTAATCAGGCTATAAAAGATGCAATAAGAAGAGGAAAATATCCTAAACATTATCCAACAGAAGAAATTCGCAGGACTTTGCGAAACCACTTGATAAATTCTCTTTCTGCTGCTGGTGGATTTTTGGGAAGTGGAATGACCGGCAGCATTAGGAATCCTGAAAATATAGCTAAATCAGCCAATTATGCTATTGGTGCAATTTTTTCTATTGTGGATGAAAAACCAGCAGGTTATCTTCAAAATGGTTATTAATAGAAAAGTGTTTTTTACTGAAATTTGTATGAAGATTTTGAATATTCAACTTATTATAAGATGATTACAGAAATAAGGAGTAAAAAAAGAGAAAAATAATATTAAGATTTAATAAATTTGGAAAAATAATATGAACTTAAAAAATATATTAACAAACAGGCAACTCAGAAGTATTATACATTTGTATAAAAATACAGATGATAGAATTGAGAATAGTGATTCTTCTCTATTGGATGAGCTAAATATTGTTAGGCTTAAAGATAAAATAACCATCAGTCGCTCCTCAGAAGAAAGTGTATTGATGGCCTTGTTTCCGATACTAATTTCTGTTTCTTATGTAATATTACTTTTTGTATTTTATGATTTTTATTCTTCTTCTGATGCTGCGCGTTTTCAACGTTCTGCCAATATATTTATTATTTCTATAATCTCGTTATCGACGCTTTATGCTTACAGAGGAAATCTCTTTGCGTTAAAAACACTGAATGGGTTGAACACATTCAGTATTATTTTGGCAATTACTCTTATTCTGCTTGATTACTTTGCCTATTATATGCACCACGAATGGTATTTGTTGACCATTGTTTTCTTCAATTTCCTCTCGAATAGGATAATCATTAACAGTGAAACATTTTCTCAAGCTATGAGAGAAATTCTATGGTTTAAAATAAAGAATTCTATTCTGAAAAAAAATATAGTTGAAATTGCAGAAGAAGATATTGTTGGGTTGCATAACAGTTCGAGAAAAATAAATGTCTTCAGTATGTTTTGGCAATATTGTGTATTAAATACCAATCTCTCTAATACACTTAGAGAAAGTTATGCGCTTAACCAAAGAGTAGAAAAAAATGATGCTAGTCTACTGGCAGAAAAGAGATTAAATAAATATCGGTATTTATTGGACTTTGGTATTCCGAAAAAAGCATTACTGATAACATTATTTTCTACTATTTTACTAATTAAATCTTATGTAATGACTACATTCATATTGTTATCTCATTTGGATAACAAAAATGATCTGCCAATTTTATTTTTTATTGTTGCTTTGGTTTTAGTATTTGCTTTCTTATCCATTTCATTAACTCATAGGGGAATAACGTTGGGGTTCAGGATGTTAACTGTAGCACGTTATCTCTTCCTGGTACTTTTTATCTCTCTGATAAGTTTAAAATTCATTGCTGGCATATTGGATTATAGCAATGTCTCTTTGTGTATTATTGCCGTGGATTTTTTACTGACATTCTTTATGCTAAATACCCAATATTACAGTCACTACCTTAAGGAACTACATTGCTTTCGGGCATGGCATAAAATGATCAGAAAAAATAGTCAATAGAAGAAAGTCATTCAATATTGAAATGCTTTTTGATGCCAAACTATTCGACTGAAAGAAGCGAATAATTTGGCTGGTTCTAATAAAATAGTTAATTGTGCTGCCTTCTTGCAAACAGCGCGATCACCGCAGCGCTTAACAGCAACAATACACCTGCCACGGTTAACACTGATAGGAATGAGCTGTCAAAAGCGTGTTTTGCTGCACGGAGCAGTGACAAGGCCGCATCACCTTTTAAATTTTCTGCAACGATAATTGCTTCATCAATACTATTTTGTATCGAGCCACTTTGTACAGACTCTGGTATGACAACCTCGGTCGGTAGGGTGAATGAGGCCGTATAGATCGCTACCATCAGGCTACCGAGAACGGCTATCCCAATCAGGCCACCAAATTCATAAGCGATTTCTTCAATTGAAGCGGCTGTACCTACACTGTGCTCAGGAGCATTGAACATGATGGATGTAGAAGCTGCTGTCATAGCGGCACCGATGCCAAATCCGATCATGGCAAACGTAGTGATCTGTACTAACACGCCGGATTGGAAACCGATGAGATAGCCAAAAATACCAAGTCCGGCAAAGATGAGTGAGAGCCACATAATTCTTCCTGCGCCAAATCTGGGGATAGCAATGCCAGCCAAAGGCCCGGCAACAAAAGAAGCTATGGGAATAGGCAGGATAAACAACCCTGCCTGTAAAGGTGATAAACCTACCACCAGTTGAAGCCGTTGACTGATTACAAGTTCCACTCCCACAAGGGCTGCTGTGGTAACAAAAGCCGTCGCGACTCCGGTGGCGAAGCCGTAAGAACGTAACAGATTAAAGTCGATAATTGGTGTGGATGAACGGCGTTGCCGACGAACGAACATAACCATGAAAACAATCCCGATGGCGCTGGTTATCATGGCAGTTTCCAGTGATGGTACTTGTTTACTCATTTCCTTGATCGCCAAGGTAATACCAATCAGACCGATCATGATTTGAATGGAAGCAAGCAGGTCAAATGAGCGACTCGGATTACTTTGACTTTTGTTAATGGTGATCAGAGCAAAGATAAACGCGATGATGACGATAGGAACGTTGATCAGGAAAACAGAACCCCACCAGTAATATTCGAGCAGTATCCCGCCGATAACGGGGCCAAGCGCCGCTCCACCTGAAGCAACCGCTGACCAGATGCCGATGGCAAGAGCACGTTCATCCGGATCTTCAAAAGCCTGACGGACTATTGCCAGCGTTGCGGGCATCATCATTGCTGCACCAATGGCCAGTACCACTCGTGCACTGATCAAAGTACCGGAATTGGGAGCAAACGCGGCGATAAGTGATGCTATGCCGAATACAACCAGCCCGGAAGTAAATAGTTTCTTGGCACCGAAACGGTCACTTAACGCTCCTGTACCGGGAAGCAGGCCGGCAATCGTCAATGAATAGGCGTTCATTATCCATAGTTTTTCGGTGGAAGAAGCGCGCAGGTCATGTGTCAGGCGAGGCAAGGCTGTATAGAGAACAGTCATGTCGATAACGATTAGAAAAAGTGCGCTGGAAATGACAGCCAGCACGAGCCAGCGAATATTCGATTTCATGCGAGAACTCATCAAAATGGTTGAGGGATACTGTGTCGTTCAAGTCTTGACGGTACAATATCCTACCATTATAAATACATACGTATTGAATTAAAAGGAGTCTTCCATGGGACGACGTAAAACAATTGACCGGGAAGTTTTGTTGGATGCAGCGGAACAAATCGTGACAACACATGGCGCTGCGGCTCTGACTATTGATGCAGTGGCAAAATCGGTGGGGATCACTAAGGGTGGGGTTCAGTACAGTTTCAATACGAAGGACGCACTCATTGATGCGATGTTTGAACGTTGGGAGCTGAGTTACCAAGAGCAGTTTTACACAATAGCCGGGGAAGATCCTGATCCGCTGACAGCAGTACGTGCGCATGTTGAGGCCAGCCAGCATTCTGATGAAGTGTCATCTGCAAAAGCAGCAGGTTTACTGGCTGCTTTACTTCAAACACCTGAACATCTTGAGTCAAGTCGTGCCTGGTATAGTCAGCGCATAGCTGGTCTGGATACAACGACGGAAGAAGGGCGTCGGGCGCGCTTAGCTTTTCTGGCCACAGAAGGGGCATTCGTCCTACGTTTCTTTGGATTAATGGAAGTTGGTAAGGATGAGTGGGCGGATATTTTCACCGATATTCTTGACATGATGCCATGCAAAAATAACGAATAAAACGGCGTCAATTAATAAGGCACGTTAATAATAACTTTGTTATATAACTTATTGATTGTGCTCATCGCAATCGTTTTCTTTTTTGACCTTGGAGGATAACGATTTGTTCTGATTTCCGGTAGGATAGGGCGAAAACTTCATCTTTTAGGAAATAAAATATCAATGAGCACACTCAATTCTGGCTCTGCAAATCGTCAGGGCTTACTTCAGCGCGTGTTTAAATTAGAAGAACATGGTACGACAATTCGTACCGAAATGATCGCCGGGCTTACGACCTTTCTAACTATGGTTTATATCGTCTTTGTGAATCCACAAATTTTGTCTGTTACAGGAATGGATATCAAAGCCGTATTTGTTACTACCTGCCTCATCGCTGCACTTGGCAGTATTATGATGGGAATAATGGCAAACTTACCGGTTGCTGTTGCTCCCGCGATGGGGCTGAATGCTTTTTTTGCTTTTGTCGTAGTCGGTGCTATGGGGATTTCATGGCAGGTCGCAATGGGGGCGATTTTCTGGGGCGCAGTAGGGTTGTTAATCCTGACTGTTTTCCGCATTCGTTACTGGATGATAGCTAATATCCCTGTAAGTTTGCGTGTCGGTATTACCAGTGGTATCGGGCTTTTTATTGCCATGATGGGGCTAAAAAATGCCGGCATTATCGTACCGAATCCAGATACTATCGTCTCCATCGGCAATTTTGCTTCCCACAATGTACTGTTAGGTACATTAGGCTTTTTTATCATTGCGATCTTAGCAGCACGTAATTTTCATGCAGCAGTATTGCTGTCCATCGTAATAACGACGGGGATCGGGTTTATGATGGGGTATGTGGAATATCAGGGTGTTTTTGATCTGCCACCCAGTGTAATGAGTGTTGTTGGAAATGTTGATGTGAAAGGCGCTCTGGATATCGCGTTAGCCGGGGTTATTTTTTCTTTTATGTTAGTAAACCTGTTTGATTCGTCCGGTACGTTGATTGGTGTAACCGATAAAGTCGGTATTGCTGACAGTAATGGTAAATTCCCGCGGATGAGTCAGGCTCTGTATGTTGACAGCATTAGCTCAGTGGCTGGCTCTTATATCGGAACTTCTTCGGTAACCGCCTATATAGAGAGTTCTTCTGGTGTCTCTGTTGGTGGGCGTACCGGATTAACTGCTGTTGTTGTCGGCATTTTATTCCTGTTGGTGATGTTTATTTCTCCATTGGTTAGTATGGTTCCTGCTTATGCTACAGCAGGTGCATTGGTTTATGTGGGGGTTCTGATGACATCCAGCTTGACACGGGTGAAATGGAATGACCTGACTGAATCCGTCCCGGCATTTATTACCGCTGTTATGATGCCATTCAGCTTTTCTATTACCGAAGGTATCGCATTAGGATTTATCGCCTATTGCACTATGAAACTGGGAACAGGGAAATGGCGTGAAATTGGCTCTTGCGTTATTGTCGTTACTTTACTGTTTATATTGAAAATGGTGTTTGTGGATGCCCATTAAACACGATGCTGGCTAACCTGATGTTGTGTTGAGAAGAAAAAGCCTGACGGTATACTCACTTTCAGGCTTTTTTGCGGTAACTAGAAACTTATTGAGGGAATTGACTGTTTTTGGGCGCAACAAAACCGATGCAGACAATCTCAGGTTCTGCGCTTGGCTGAGCTTGAAACGTAAATTCTTCTTTGTGGCTGATCGTTAATGTAGTCCAGGTTGTCAGTGTTTGTTGAAAGTTTTCCTGTGAGCAATTTGTCCCCCTTTTTCCTACCAGTAAAGCACCATATTTCACAATATCGCTCTGTTTAATATGGCGGTTGTATATATTGGGTGGTGCACCATTATCTATTTCCCACGGTTGTATGGTTTGAGGACGATAGTGACTGTAAAACGTCAGCCATTGGTGCAGATATTCTCCTCCAACATAATGCAGTGGTGTTGGGTACAATTCATTCCAGTGCTGATCAAGTTGGCTGGTAAAGGTTTTTATCCCTTCAAATTTTTCGCCAGCGCCCCGGACATTGGCCAGCATGACACTGACATAGCCGATAAGAACCAGCACACCAAGCAAGGCCAAACCTCGCAATATTCCCAGTAAAGATTTATGGGGTGGTACAGTTATCGAACCTACTAGTAGTGCAGGTGCAACCGCCATGAATGGCTGGAGCCATTCAGTCATCCGTCCACCCTGATTAAAAGAAAACCAGGCATAGATAATCAATAGGGGGAACAGAATAACAATATTAACCAGCCTGTTGGATTGTTGTTTTGGCCAGCCAATTTTTCCGCCTGACAAATAAATAATCACACCTACGATGATGAGAGGGTAGAACACCGAAAGTATCGCGCGTGTAGTATGCAGATTAAATCTATGCTCGATTTGGGAGTCTACCCATTTAAATGCAGAAAAATCGTTATGTGCCAGCCACCAAGCGTTGGGTAATATCAGTATGAGCCACAATGCAATGGCAAGATAAAAGAGGGGTTCCCGATAATGACGCCGTACTTTGGGAGCAAACAGGGAGAGCAAAAAGATTGAACCAACAATCGCCAGTGAAGAATATTTTCCCATTGTAGCCAGCCCTGTCGCTAATGCGAATGCTAGCCACCATTTCGGATGGTCATCAATGGCTTTCAGGAAGAACAACAGTGACCACGGCCATAGCATCACCAACAGGTAATTATCGTTATAAGGAATGATATCGAAATTAATGATACCAGACAGATTGAGTGTCAGCATGGCAAGCCAGGCTAATTCAACTTTGCCTGTTAACCGGAAGGCCAGACGCCAGACGCCAAGCATACCTATGGCAATGGCAACAAAATGGGTGAAATACCAGTAAAAGCTGAGAGAAATATGACTAATATAGATCGCTGGTAACATCACAGTGCCTACCAGCCACGGATTTTTCGGGGATCCCCATTCGCCATTCATGCCCCAGTTTAAGGCTTCAACAGCATCATATGGAACAGTCGGATCCAGTGAATAACTTGCTACTATCCATAAGACAGCATAACCAATGCACCAAAGATACAGGGGTATGCGATAAGAAGTATCGAAGAAACGCATAGAGAATTGATGCTCATAATACTTAAGTTAAGGTAACCTGAAATATTAGTCGAACTCGAAAGAATAAGTAAATGACGTTGGATGTTATAAGTGGATTCTGTTAGATTCCGCCGAAAATATCTTGATAACACGAGTTGAGTCACAAGCTATGAGTCAATTAAAGAAAAAATCCCCTGTAAAAACGTCAGTGGGTAAGCAAAAAAGAAAAAGCCGTGAAGAGTTGAACGCTGAAGGACGTGAGCGTAAACGCCAGAAAAAACTGCGTGGTAATCCAGCCGGTAGCCGTCACCAGGATAACAGTAATCAGAACAAACAGTCTGGCACAAAGCAGGAACGAGATCCTCGTATCGGCAGTAAAGCGCCGATTCCTTTGCTCATCGGTGAAAATGCAGTAGTAAAAAAACCAATAGTAAAAAAACCAGTAGTAGAGAAGCCTAAAGCAACGCCAACACTTCGTTTATCTCCGCAGGAAGAGCTGGAAATGCTGGAAAATGATGAGCGTCTGGATAGCTTGCTGGCACGCCTTGAGCAGGATGAAAAACTCTCTCAGGAAGAGAATGACTATGTCGATAATATGCTTGATCGTATTGATACCCTGATGGAACAGTTGGGTATTGATCTGGAAGATGATGGCAGTGAAGAAGAACAGCAGGAAGATATCATGCAGTTGCTGAAAGGGAAGTAATTCCTGAGAAGTCAGCAATTTCTGAGAAATTAAGTCGTTCCGGTTATAAGTTGTTGTGATCATAAAGGCGGGGACAGCCCGGAATATACCCAATGATAAAGTCTATAACCATAGTATTTGTATGGTGTTTGCTATAGTAATTGGGTAAACTACGATGGCTATTTGATGGGCTAAAACAGCGGAAGGAGTAAGCATGTCAGAGCAAGCTATTGTCTGGGATCTGCCTTTGATCCAAAAATACAATTATTCAGGGCCTCGTTATACTTCATACCCAACAGCATTGGAGTTTAACCAACAGTACGATAATACCGCGTTTGCACAGGCCGCTGCGCGTTACCCTGATCGCTCTCTTTCCCTTTATGTCCATATCCCATTCTGTCACAAACTTTGTTATTTCTGTGGCTGCAATAAGCTGGTGACTCGTCAGAAACATAAAGCAGATGAGTATCTGCAAGTTTTGGAAAAGGAAATCACGGCGCGGGCAAAATTGTTTGCCCAGAGAAAAGTCAGCCAGATGCACTGGGGAGGAGGGACGCCAACTTATCTGAACAAAACACAGATCAGCCGATTGATGGCAATATTGCGTAGTCACTTCCACTTTCTGCCTGATGCGGAACTTTCCATTGAAATTGATCCACGTGAAATAGAACTGGATATCATTGACCATCTCCGTCATGAAGGATTTAACCGCCTGAGTATGGGCGTGCAGGATTTCAATAAGGAAGTTCAGCGTCTGGTTAATCGGGAACAGGATGAAGATTTTATTTTCGAATTGGTTAGTCGTACCCGTGAAACTGGTTTTACTTCCACCAGTATCGATTTAATTTATGGTTTGCCGAAACAGACTGCGGAAAGTTTCGCTTTCACTCTGCAACGAGTGTTGGCGCTATCTCCTGATCGTCTAAGTGTATTCAATTATGCTCACATGCCGAATTTGTTTGCAGCACAACGTAAAATTAAGGAGATTGATTTACCGAATGCAGCACAGAAACTGGATATTTTGCAGCAAACAATTACTACTCTGACAGGTAATGGCTATCAGTTTATTGGTATGGATCACTTTGCCCGTCCTGATGATGAGCTGGCTATTGCTCAGCGGGAAGGAGGACTACATCGCAATTTTCAGGGATATACCACACAAGGAGAGTGCGACTTACTGGGAATAGGTGTTTCTGCTATCAGTATGCTAGGTGACAGTTATGCACAGAACCAGAAAGATCTCAAAACCTACTATGCAGCAGTGGAGACGCAGGAACATGCGTTGTGGCGTGGTTTGAATCTGATGCAAGATGATTGTATCCGCCGTGATGTGATTAAGGCATTGATTTGTAATTTTAGGCTGAATTTTGCTGATATTGAACAGTGCTACGGAGTGAATTTCACGGATTATTTTGCTGAAGATCTGCAATTATTGGTGCCGCTGGCGGAAGACGGACTGGTCAAGGTCACTGAAACCCAAATTCAGGTATCACCGCAAGGACGTTTGTTAATCCGAAATATCTGCATGTGTTTTGACCGCTATTGGCGTAATCAGATGCGTCAGAGACAGTTTTCGCGGGTGATCTGAATAAAGCTCAGGGTTGAGTATACGGTTTATACTACTGCCTGTAGCGCTGATATGCCCAAAATGCTAATTGGGCTTTCGACGGAGTTAATACCAACCTGACAGTCACTTGGGATAGCAAAGCTATTTGTTAACTTATCCCAACCCCAGTTCCTTCAATTTCCGCGTTATTGTATTCCTTCCCCAACCGAGTAAGCGGGCGGCTTCCTGTTTATGTCCATTCGTATGTGTCAGGGCACAGTTAAGTAAGGTACGTTCTAACCGCGGTAATATATCAGAAAGGAGATCAACCTGGCCTTCCTGTAAGGCTTTTTCTGCCCATATAGCCAATTGCTGTGACCAATCTCCTGATGATGAAGGAAGGGAAGCAGGAGGATTATTTGTTGGCTTGGCGGACTGTCTTTCAATTAAATCAGTCGGTAAATCTTGTACCAGAATTTCTTTACTGGCTGCCATCACGGTCAGCCAGCGACAGACGTTCTCTAGCTGACGGACATTGCCAGACCATGACAGGTGCATTAGCGCGGTTTCGGTATCAGAATGTAGTGTTTTCGCTTCAACGCCTAGCTCTTTGGCTGTTTGTTGCAGAAAATGTTGTGCCAGACGAGGAATATCTTCTGCACGATCTCGCAAAGGTGGCAATTGTACGCGGATCACGTTCAGACGATGGTAGAGATCTTCACGGAATTTACCCTCTTTAACCCGTTGCTCAAGGTTCTGGTGGGTTGCCGCAATAATTCGTACATCAACTTTTACGGGTGCATAGCCACCTACACGATAGAATTGCCCTTCTGCCAGCACTCGCAAAAGACGTGTTTGAATATCTAGTGGCATATCGCCGATTTCATCCAAAAACAACGAGCCGCCATTAGCTTGCTCAAAACGCCCGTGGCGAACCTGATTGGCACCAGTGAAAGCGCCTTTTTCATGACCAAATAATTCTGACTCAATTAAATCTTTTGGGATTGCAGCCATATTCAAGGCAATAAAAGGGGCTGCGGCTCTTGGACTATGGCGGTGAAGAGCATGGGCAACCAATTCTTTCCCTGTGCCTGATTCACCATTGATTAAGACGCTGATGGAGGAGCGAGAAAGCCGTCCGATAATCCGGTATACCTCCTGCATGGCAGGCGCTTCTCCAATCATTTCAGAGACTGATGACGTTATCTTAGAATTCCGGGATGAGTGTTGTTGTTCCTGGGAATGACTTAATGCACGTTCAACCAACGCGACAGTTTCATCAATATCGAATGGCTTCGGCAGATAATCGAATGCACCGTGTTGATAGGCGCTGACAGCGGCATCCAAATCGGAATGGGCTGTCATAATGATGACCGGAATTTGTGGATAGTTCTGTTTGATTTGATTGAGTAAACTTAATCCATCCAGACCCGGCATACGGATGTCTGACAGCAAAACTTCGGGACAACTTTGTGATAGTGCTGCCAATACGGAATCTGCGTTTTCAAAACTGGTGCATTCCATACCTGCGCCACTCAACGCTCGTTCAAGTACCCAGCGGATAGCGCTGTCATCATCAACGATCCAGATTTTTCCTCGTTGCATAGTATCCCCTATTTCTTGATAGGCAGGTAAATGGAAAACTCCGTATGCCCCGGCCAACTGGTAAATTCGATTTTTCCAGCATGTTGATCAATAAGACTGCGGGCAATAGATAAACCTAGCCCGGTTCCTCCCTCATGCCCACTCACCATTGGGTAGAATAGTGTATCCTGAATATTGGGAGGAATACCTGGCCCATTGTCTTCAATATCAATTCTGGCAGCTAAGCGATAACGCTTACCATGTAAGGTGATTTGAAACGCTGTTCGGGTTCGTAAGGTGATTATGCCACCTTTACTGCCTAATGCCTGTAGAGCATTGCGGGTAATATTTAATAAAACCTGTTCAATCTGATCAGGGTCATGGGACAGCTCCGGCAGGCTAGGATCATAGTCCTTGATTAATGTGACATTGCCGGGCATTTCCAGTGACACCAGTTGATAAACCCGTTCTACCACATGGTGAATGCTCTGGCGGATCTGGGCTCCGGGATGTTGTGGCCCCAATAATCGATCCACAAGGGTGCGAAGCCTGTCTGCCTGTTCGATAATGACTTGAGTATATTCTTGTAGGGAGGGATCTGGCAGTGTTTTTGCCAACAATTGTGCGGCTCCCCGTAACCCCCCCAGTGGGTTTTTAATTTCATGTGCCAGCCCCCGAACCAATTCCCGCGCAGCCGCCTGCTGTGCCTGTTGTATCTGCTCTTGGCTTAAACGGCGCTGACTATCCATAGGAGCGAGTTCCAGCAGAATAAACTGTTCGGAAATTGGTTGGGCACTGAGCGACATAACATGTGAGTGATTGTTGATCACTAATAAGACTTCGTTATCCGTAAAACCATGTCCACGTATCAGACTGGAACGCATAAATTCCGTATCTAATGAGATATAGCTGAACAATACCGGAAGAGGAGTGCCGAATAATTTATGTGTACTTTGTGCCAGAAGTTGCATGGCGGAATGATTGGCATAGTGGATAATGAAATCGTTATCCAGTACCAATACACTGTTTATCAGTGAATCAAGAATCTGTTCTGCTTTGGGAAAATCAGCCATTTCTATCCAACCTTTCAGCCTTTGCACTTTTTTGGTGCATTGTATCTTATTTGATCATGAATTAGTCACCCACTCTATTGAGAAGGAAGGTTCAGAGGGAAAAGAGCCCATCCGGAGATGGGCCAAAAGTTTCACGGCAACAAAATAAAAAAGAAAAATGGTAATACTTTTAAGTACTACACGCTGTAATACAGTTCAAACTCCAGAGGATGTGGAGTCATACGGACGCGTTCGATTTCACTGTTCAAGACACCAATATAAGCATCAATTGCATCATCAGTGAAAACACCACCGCGGGTCAGGAATTCGCGATCTGTATCCAGTGCAGCCAATGCTTCTTCCAGAGAAGAGGCTACAGTTGGGATCTCTTGGGCTTCTTCGGCTGGCAGGTCATACAGGTTTTTATCCATCGCATCGCCCGGATGTATTTTGTTGATGATACCATCAAGGCCAGCCATAAGCAGAGCAGAGAAGGCGAGATAAGGATTGGCGGCCGGATCTGGAAAACGTACTTCAATACGACGGGCTTTACTGCTGGCTACAACCGGAATACGGATAGACGCAGAGCGGTTACGGGCAGAATATGCCAGCATCACGGGAGCCTCAAAACCAGGTACTAGACGCTTATACGAGTTAGTGGTTGGATTAGTAAAGGCATTCAGGGCACGGGCATGTTTGATGATGCCGCCGATATAGTAAAGAGCCAGTTCAGATAACCCACCATATTTGTCGCCGGCGAACAGGTTGACACCGCCTTTAGCCAGTGACATGTGACAATGCATTCCTGAGCCGTTATCTCCGACCAGCGGCTTTGGCATAAATGTCGCTGTTTTGCCGAAAGCATGGGCGACATTATGTACCACATATTTATAAATTTGGGTTTCATCCGCTTTTTTGGTCATGGTGTTGAAACGAGTTGCGACTTCGTTCTGACCCGCCGTTGCCACTTCGTGGTGGTGGGCTTCCACAACCAAACCCATTTCCTCCATAGTCAGGCACATTGCTGAACGTAGATCCTGAGAAGAGTCCACCGGAGGTACAGGGAAATAGCCACCTTTAACTCCTGGGCGGTGGCCTTTGTTACCGCCTTCATAGCGAGTGCCGCTATTCCAAGCTGCTTCAGTATCATCAATATGATAATAAGAACCTGAAATAGAATTGCCGAAACGGATATCATCAAACAGGAAGAATTCCGGTTCTGGCCCAAACAAAACAGTATCTGCAATATCGCTTGCACGCAGGAAATCTTCTGCACGTTTTGCAATAGAGCGAGGGTCACGACCATAGCCTTGCATTGTGCCAGGTTCCAGGATATCGCAACGTATAATGAGCGTGGCATCGTCAAAGAAAGGATCAAGCATTGCGGTAGATGGATCTGGCATGAGTACCATGTCGGACTCATTGATACCTTTCCAACCTTTGATAGATGAACCGTCGAACATTTTTCCATCTTCGAAGAAATCTTCATCAATCTGGTGGGCAGGAATAGTGATGTGCTGTTCTTTACCTTTAGTGTCAGTAAAACGTAAGTCAATAAACTTCACCTGATGTTCTTCAATCATGGACAAAACATGTTCAACGGACATATGAGTTCTCCTGGTTTACGTAGGCTGGACAAGGCGCAGGCTGCCTTATCTTAAGTGGCTGATAGCGTCTTTGTATACAGCCAATTTTTATTGCAATTTTCAATGCCAGAATACAATGCGAAAAGCGTGCCAACTTTTAAAAAACATTGAATCTAAATGTGTATATTTACAAACAGGTATAAAACTCAGCAAATGGATAAAAGCACACAGGGATAGTTAAGTCTATTTGCACTAAATAGGTGAAGAAAAAAGATAGTAATGCACTATTTTGGTGAAAATAAATAAGGTTAAGCCGTTGCAGATACTGTTATTATCACTTTAAGTGACACGTTTATATTCAGAAAATAGATAAACTTCAAAAGTGATGCACTTCACATTTATTTCACTCTGTAGCTATAACGTGTAAAATAGCACCATATTTGTGTTAAATGAGAGTAGCGTTGCGACTTGTCACGCTGTCTGTATTTAATATTTCTTCAAATAGCTAAAACGGTAAAAATACTTGTCAATTAATAACTTAAGAAATATTGCCATTATCGCTCACGTTGACCATGGCAAAACTACGCTGGTTGATAAACTCCTACAGCAATCCGGTACATTTGATGAGCGTACAGCGGCAACCGAGCGCGTGATGGATTCTAATGATCTGGAAAAAGAACGTGGTATCACCATTCTTGCAAAAAACACCGCTATTAAATGGAATGACTACCGTATCAATATCGTAGATACCCCAGGCCACGCTGACTTCGGTGGTGAAGTAGAGCGCGTGATGTCAATGGTCGACAGTGTTTTGCTGCTGGTAGATGCGATGGATGGCCCGATGCCGCAGACTCGCTTTGTCACTCAGAAAGCCTTCGCTCACGGTTTGAAGCCAATCGTAGTTATCAACAAAGTTGATCGTCCTGGTGCTCGCCCTGATTGGGTAGTCGATCAGGTATTCGACCTGTTCGTAAACCTTGGTGCAACTGATGAACAGTTGGATTTCCCTATTGTTTACGCATCTGCACTGATGGGGATTGCCGGTAACGACCACACAGATATGGCAGAGGATATGACTCCGTTGTATCAGGCAATCATTGAGCATGTTGAGCCGCCTAAAGTTGATCTTGATGGCCCATTCCAGATGCAGATTTCTCAGTTGGATTACAACAACTACGTTGGGGTTATTGGTATTGGTCGTATCAAGCGCGGAACAGTAAGACCAAACCAGAACATCACTATTATTGATAGTGAAGGTAAGGCGCGCAATGGTAAAGTGGGGAAAGTTTTCAGTCACCTGGGATTAGATCGCATCGAATCTGACAAAGCGGAAGCAGGTGATATCATTGCGATTACTGGTCTGGGTGAACTGAACATCTCTGATACGCTGTGTGAGATTAATGCAGTTGAAGCTTTGCCAGCTTTGGCAGTTGATGAGCCTACCGTTAGTATGTTTTTCTGTGTTAACACCTCACCTTTCTGTGGACGTGAAGGTAAATATGTGACCTCGCGCCAAATTCTAGATCGTTTGAAAAAAGAGCTGGTTCATAACGTCGCACTGCGTGTTGAAGAAACTGAAGATCCAGACGCTTTCCGTGTATCTGGCCGTGGTGAGTTGCATCTCTCCGTCCTGATTGAGAATATGCGTCGTGAAGGTTTCGAATTGGCGGTTTCTCGTCCAAAGGTTATTTTCCGTGAAATTGATGGCCGTAAGCAGGAACCTTTCGAGCAGGTAACACTGGATATCGAAGAGCAGCATCAGGGGGATGTGATGCAGGCGCTTGGTGAACGTAAAGGTGAAATGCGTGATATGTTGCCAGATGGCAAAGGTCGCGTGCGTCTGGATTACGTGATCCCAAGCCGTGGTTTGATCGGTTTCCGTACTGAATTTATGACCATGACTTCCGGTACTGGTCTGCTGTACGCGACCTTCAGCCACTATGATGATATCCGTCCAGGTGAAATTGGTCGTCGCCAGAATGGGGTACTGATTTCCAATGGTCAGGGTAAAGCCGTTGCTTATGCTCTGTATGGCTTGCAGGAGCGTGGTAAATTGTTCCTTGGTCATGGTACAGAAGTTTATGAAGGTCAGATCATTGGTATCCATTCCCGTTCCAATGACCTGACCGTAAACTGCCTGACAGGTAAAAAACTGACTAACGTTCGTGCTTCTGGTACAGATGAAGCGACAACGCTGACTCCACACATCAAGAAAACATTGGAGCAAGCGCTGGAGTTCATTGATGATGACGAACTGGTTGAAGTTACACCACAATCAATTCGTCTGCGTAAACGTCATCTGACTGAAAATGATCGTCGTCGCGCAAGCCGTAGTAAAGAAGTTTAATTTCTTTTGAATAGCTTAGGGTGCTTTGGCACCCTGAGTTTTATCAGTGCTCTTCTGACCCTGACCAAACTCTTCTCCCTGTCGCTTACCTGCATTAGCCTGCTAGTATTACGATTTAGTTAAATTGCTAACTGTTTCAATGACGATTACTCGATAGCGTAATTTGTCTGTTCTTTGTCGTCTTACCCTTTTTTCTTGATTAAATTATGATAAAAGTACAAAACCATAAGCACCAGTCAGGAGGGATTATGCTGTACATTTTCGATATGGGTAATGTGATTATTGATATTGATTTTAAAAGAGTACTGGCTGTCTGGAGTAACTTAAGTGGTACACCATTGGCAACGTTGACGACCAAATTTACAATGGGAGAGGCTTTTGAAAAGTATGAATGCGGGCAAATCACGGATACAGAATTTGTTGAAGTGCTGTGTGATGAAATGGAAATCTCACTCAGCTTTGAACAATTCTCTGAAGGTTGGAATGCGATTTTCATTGGCGTCAGGCAGGAAGTCATTGAGTTAATGAATAAACTGAGGGAGCAGGGGCATAGAGTTGTTGTATTATCCAACACGAACTCTTTACATCTCCAGTACTGGTCACAACACTACCCTGAAATCACTGCATCGGCAGATTTCCTTTATCTGTCCCAAGACTTGGGAATGCGTAAACCAAATCAGGATATTTTTAAATATTTGCTTGAAAAAGAAGGTGTAGCTGCTGAGCAGGCAGTTTTTTTTGATGATGTTTTGGAACATATTGATGCAGCAAAAAAATTAGGTATCAATGCCATTCATGTGACTGACAGGAAAGTCATTCCTGATTATTTTAAAACACATGACTTCTCACTTCCCAAAGCAACATAGTATCTTTCACATAACCGTTCTCATGTAACTGTTTCACATAACAGTTAACAGGTTCTAAATGGGATGGCATCTTGGCAAGCAAGGTTCTATCCCTACAGGTTACTCTATCTTTTATGGATCACTCACAAGAAAAATGATTGCATTAATTCAACGTGTAACACAGGCAGAAGTTGTTGTTGAGGGTAAAACTGTTGGAGAAATTGAGCAGGGGCTGTTGGTTTTTCTAGGGGTTGAAAAAGAAGATGATCAACAAAAAGCTCAGCGTCTGTGTGACAAAGTAATGGGATATCGCGTGTTCAGCGATGAGTATGGGAAAATGAATCTGAATGTTCAGCAAGCTAATGGGAGCTTATTGGTTATTTCCCAATTTACCCTGGCTGCTGATACTCAAAAAGGTTTAAGACCGAGTTTTTCTGGTGGCGCTGAACCTCAAAAAGCTAACCAACTTTATCGCTATTTTGTTGAACAGTGCCGTGCAACTGGTATAAAAACAGAAATGGGGCAATTTGCTGCGGACATGAAAGTGAGTCTGACAAATGACGGGCCTGTGACTTTCTGGTTGCAAGTATGATGTTTACCCAATGGATTTCAGGATGCACTAAACAAAGCTGCAATTTGAAAGACACCGGGTATAAGTGCGTACTTTATATTCGGGAGCGATGAACATAACAAAATAAGATAACCATCGTTTTCTGTATGCATTTCCTTGACTACACATGACAACACGCAAAGAAGGGGCTGTTTCTATGTATCACCTCAGAGTACCTCAAACCGAACAAGAGCTGGAAACTTATTACCAATTTCGTTGGGAGATGCTGCGTAAGCCACTTCATCAACCGATTGGCTCAGAAAGAGATGCTTATGATTCGATGGCTCATCATCAAATGGTGGTGGATGAAATAGGCAAACCAGTTGCTGTTGGGCGTTTATATATCAATGCAGATAGTGAAGGTGCCATCCGTTTTCTGGCTGTTGACCCTAATGAACAGAAGAAAGGGTTAGGCACACTGATTGCAATGGCATTGGAATCTGTTGCCAGACAAGAAGGTGTAAAGCGGATTGTTTGCAGCGCACGTGAGGATGCCGTTGATTTCTTTAGTAAGTTGGGTTTTCAAAACCGGGGCCTTATTAATGGTGCTCAGTCGTCTCCTATTAATCACTTTTTGATGATTAAGCCGATTATGAGTCTTGATGATATTTTGCACCGCCCGGACTGGTGTGCGGAATTGCAACAGGCGTGGTACAAGCACATTCCCTTGAGTGAAAAAATGGGGCTGCGTATTACTCAATACACAGGGCAACGTTTTATTACCACAATGCCGGAAGCAGGTAACCAGAACCCTCACCATACTATTTTTGCAGGTAGCTTGTTTTCCCAATCAACATTAACAGCGTGGGGATTGATCTGGCTGTTATTGCAGGAACGTCAATTGGGGGGAGATATCATTCTGGTTGATGCGAATATTCGTTACCATAAACCAATTACTGGCCGCCCCAGTGCTGTTGCTGACCTCAACAATATGAGTGGTGATTTAGCCCGACTTGCACGTGGCAATAAAGCGCGTGTTAAGCTGGAAGTACAAGTAGGCGGTGAACTGGGTGTGGGTAGTGTGTTCACCGGTACTTACATTGTATTGCCTGCTGAACGGGCTTCTACAACCTGAGTCTGCTATAACCTGGACCGCTATAACCGAATAGTAGTACAGGTTTTAGCTGTTTCTGAGGTAGAACTGTTTGTGCTGTCTTTTTGTAATTGCTCTGTATGAGATTGCCCTGCTTCGTTAGATTGGTCTGCATAAGATTGTCCGGCAGGGCAGTTATTGGTTGAAATTATCCCTTGTTTAATCGATTGTGACTCTTTATTGGATGACCTGCCTTCAGTAACCAATGTGCCACTAATGGTATCTTTAATATTGTCAGTTGAGAGATCACCAGTGATAGCCAGTGAAAAATTGCCATCGCCATGCACATTGAGCGGTATCCAACCCCATTGTGGCAGAATACCCAAGTCCACATTCATTCCCTTGAAGTTGAGCTGAAAAGGTTTTTGAGAAGCTGACTGTTCAACCGTACCGTTAAATTGTAGTAATCCATCACCCGTAAAAGCATTTATTTTATCAACCACGACCCTGTTATCTGTAGCATGTAATTGTAGATAGGGACGAGCGATTTCTACTTTATTGAATGTTCCGCTGGCTGCTTGTAATGATGCTTGTCCATTCCATAGTCCCCAGTGACCATTTTTCAGGATATCCATAGCATCGATATAGCCTGATAGTGTGGTGAGCTGAAATGGAAAATCAGGATTCGCATCAATCAGGAGTGTATTGTTAATACTGACATTGTTTAATTTTAGTGCTGAAATCCATTCTGGTGCGGGATTTTTGATATAGTCATGCCATTTTGCTGGCAGGAAGTATATCAAGCCTGTCACTGAACTGTCGTTGAGGGTTAACTGGCGGCTCTGGCGATCCCATTGAGCTTTAACATTGAATAAACCTTTCTGGTAATGAGTTGTCAGATTGGCGATGGTAAAAATATCACCGGAAAAGCGTAACTTACCCAATACATCCCGGAACTGAGCATCATTGAAGGTCATATTCATGGCATTAAAATCAATCAAGCCATCTTCAGCCTGCCAACGCCCATTGACTAACCCCAGTCCTTTGATGGTTGTATCAAGATAATCGACAGACCAATCTTTCCCTTGTAGCTTGGCGTTAGTGAGATTGAGATCTTTAATGCGGATGGTCGGGAGTTTATGCGTTTTTTCTACAAGAGCAGCCAGTGACATTGGGGACTGCCAGCGTATGTCATTGATCAGGATATTATCCCAGTTCCAACTGCCATCAGGTAATTGTTGTCCGTTTCCAGAGATGAAACCTTTCAGAAACTCTGAACCAAAGGAGCTGATGGTCAGACTGTTATTCTGGTAGCTCCCCTGCATGACGACCTTATTAAACGGGAGCCCATTGATACTGATTGTACTGGCACTGAACTGGTACTGCCCCGAACCAAAAGGAGAGTTGGTATCAGGTATCCAGGGGGTGATGCCGCCGATAATATTTTTCCCCTGAATTTGCGAATGAGGGGTTGTTAACTGAATATCTATCTGATTCAGTTGTAAAATATCGGCTTTCAAAACCGGGGGAAACTGATTGCCTGACAGTACTAACTTACCTTGTTGTAATGTCAGCTTATGGAGATCTGTGAATTTGGGTAGGAATTGCCATTTGAGATCCAGATCCACCGTATTAGCATTGAGCGAGAAAGACCCCTGTTTATCGCTGATACTCACATTATTAAGCATCAGGGTCATAGGCCGGAGCCAACTGTGGTCGATATTTTCAATATTGACCTGATAATGGCCTTGCTTGTTGATCCACTGGCTTATTTTTTTGGCTCCCCAGTGTGTTTGGGCAACAAAATAAATAATGATAATTGCCAGAATCAGTAATAACAGTAGAGTAGCAACGCATTTCCCTAACCACTTCATGATCTCACCTCAATACGCTCATCCTGAAAAGAATCTCTTTTATGCCGTAAAACGGATCGCTACTCAATAGTCAACACTGAAAAAGCACGCATTCCGGCATGCTGGCAAGAAAATTGCGAAGAATATTGCAAAAGAATATGCGAAGAATTACACCAAAAAACTCCCGCTATAATGAGCGGGAGAAGAAGAGCCAGGCGAAAATTACGATGATTTTTCTTGAGGAAAAATCAGATTTAGGAGAATGGCTGTAAGCCCGCCAGCGGCAATGCCAGAAGAAAGCAGGTTTCTTACCCATTCAGGTGCATATTGTAAGATCAACGGTTGTTGAGAAACACCCAACCCCACAGCCAGTGACAAAGCGATGATTATAATGGCACGTCGATTTAACGGTTCACGGGAAACAATTCTGACACCAGATGCGGCAATCGTACCGAACATCACAATAGTCGCGCCACCTAATACTGGTTCAGGAATATGCTGTACAAAACTTGCTACTGCCGGGAACAGCCCTAATAGAATCAGCATGGAAGCAATAATGTAACCGACATAGCGGCTGGCAACACCAGTCAGTTGGATTACTCCATTATTCTGACCAAAGCAGGAATTCGGGAATGTATTAAATACGGCAGAAACCATCGAATTGAGACCATTTGCCAATACACCCCCCTTAATGCGCCTCATGTACAACGGGCCGCTGACAGGTTGCTCAGAAACATCTGACGTTGCTGTAATATCACCAATTGTCTCCAGTGACGTCACCATAAAAATCAGGACAAGCGGGATCAACAAATTCCAGTCAAAAGAGAGCCCGTAATACAGCGGAGAAGGAACAGTGATAATTGGTTTGTCTTCTGTTGTGGTTGAATGGGGTAGCATCTCCATATACCAAGCGACTAAATACCCTACTGTCATGGCAATAACCAGAGATGCAATCCGTAAATAGGGATTATGTTGGCGATTCAGCAGCACGATAATGGCAAGAACAGTGCCTGCCAGTAAAAGATTTTCAGGGGCACCAAACGTACCTTGTTGAATAGCGCTATAACCGCCGCCAATAGAAGTTAACCCAACCTGAATCAGTGACAGACCAATAATCATGACAACAATGCCGGAAACTAGAGGTGTGATGATTTTTCTGGCCAGATGCAGTATGCGGGAAAGAAATATCTCAGTGGTTGCTGCAAGCATCAACGTACCAAACAGGGCAGCCATCATTGTTGGAATATCGGCTCCTCCATTTTTCAGGGCCAGGCCACCCATGATAAGAGGAGCTACAAAATTAAAACTGGTTCCTTGAATGGAAAGCAAACCTGAGCCAATTGGCCCCCAGGAACGGATTTGGATAAGCGAGGCTAACCCTGAAGCAAACAAAGACATGCTGATAATGCGTTGTGTATCTTGTTCGGGAAGCCCAAGAGCCTGACAGATCAATATCGCTGGTGTGATGACAGCGACAAACATTGCCAGCAGATGCTGACAGGCGGCAAACAGAGCATGTGGAAGAGGTGGCTTATCTTCCAGACGGTAAATTAATTCACTACCCGATTTTTCGGGGGTTTCTAATGCTGAATGTTCGTGGGTTGAGGTAACCATGGTGTGGAGTTTCGAGTCAACAAAAAACATATTTTATTGATCTGGCTTATAAAAGCAATCGTTTGCGTGAGATTTTACCTAGGAGGTATAACTTTATTTCGTCACATTTTTAAATGTTTTATCTTGTGTTTATCAGTAATTTTTTTTCTAATCCAACCCTTACCTGCTCTTGGCGTTTTTATAGGATGATTATAACGTCGCATTAAATTCACATAATTTTAACAATAGATGGGGTACATAAATGTATCATTTGGATATTTATGGCACGCTCGTTGCGGCCACACTTGTTTTGCTATTGGGAAGAAAACTCGTACAGTCAATTTCATTTTTTGAAAAGTATACGATCCCGGAGCCGGTCGCAGGTGGCTTGCTGGTTGCTTTTGTTCTGCTGATAGTTAAACAGTCCACGGGTTGGGAAGTCGGCTTTGATTTATCCCTCAAAGATCCTCTTATGTTGGCATTCTTCGCTACTGTAGGCTTAAACGCTAACCTTGCCAGCCTGAAAGCAGGTGGGAGATCCTTGGCAATCTTTGTCGTTATCGTTGTGGGCTTACTGTTGGTGCAAAACACAGTAGGGATTGCATTGGCGAAAATACTTGGGCTTGATCCATTGATGGGGCTGTTGGCTGGTTCAATCACCCTTTCAGGAGGACACGGAACGGGCGCTGCTTGGGGTAAGGTATTTACTGAACGTTATGGTTTTGAGAATGCCACTGAAGTCGCAATGGCATGTGCAACATTTGGTTTAATACTGGGCGGCCTGATTGGTGGACCGGTTGCCCGTCTGTTGGTAAGAAATAACAAAACACCTGGCCTGGAAGCTGAAGATACTGAAGTTCCGACTGCGTTTGAAAAACCCTATACCGGCCGTTTAATTACACCACTAGTGATGCTTGAAACCATCGCTTTAATATCTATCTGTTTATTAGCGGGGAGCTATCTTGAAAAGGTTCTGGAAGGTACGCTCTTTTTGCCAACTTTTGTGTGTGTTCTGTTTACCGGAGTAATACTCAGTAATGGCTTGTCTTTGCTTGGTTTTTATCGGGTATTTGACCGGGCAGTGTCAGTGCTAGGTAACGTCAGTTTGTCTCTCTTCCTGGCAATGGCATTGATGAGTCTTAAATTGTGGCAACTGGCGTCCCTTGCGCTGCCGATGTTGGTGATACTTGCTATACAAACAGTGGTTATGGCTCTGTATGCTATTTTCGTCACTTACAGAGTAATGGGTAAAAATTATGATGCGGCAATATTGTCAGCCGGTCACTGTGGTTTTGGTTTGGGTGCCACACCAACGGCGATTGCGAATATGCAGGCGATTACTGACCGCTTCGGGCCATCTCATGTGGCGTTTTTGCTTGTACCGATGGTAGGTGCGTTCTTTATTGATATCGTTAACTCAGCCGTTATCAAGATTTATCTGTTATTACCGGTATTCCCATCTGTAGCAGGCTAACTTAACTCACCTTTGCTTTTGCCTGATATCTTGGCTAAAAATGCCGCTGAAATTATCAGCGGCATTTTTTTAATTATCTTATATGCATGATAGCTCATTGATTAAGCATGACTGTATTGCGAACGGTCGGACAGCCAGCGTTCAATCAGTGCCTTGGCATGTTCAGGATAGTGTTGATGGATATAATGGGCGATACGTTGCACTTCGGGGAGCATTCCCTGATCTCTTAATAAATCGGCAATCCTAAATTCGACGTTACCGGTCTGACGTGTACCAAGCAGTTCACCAGGTCCCCGAATCTCCAGATCTCTTTGGGCAATGACAAAACCATCATTACTATCCCGTAGGACTTGCAGACGTATTTTGGCTGTGTTGGTCAGTGGTGTTTTATAGAGCAGGACACAGTGGGAGGCGACAGATCCACGCCCGACGCGGCCACGGAGCTGATGTAACTGAGCCAGCCCTAGCCGTTCAGGATTGTCGATGATCATCAGGCTAGCGTTAGGGACATCCACACCGACTTCAATCACCGTGGTGGCAACCAATAACTGTAATTCACCTCGCTTGAAAGCCTCCATAATAGATTGCTTTTCCGCCGGTTTCATCCGCCCATGCACGAGGCCGATTTTCAGCTCAGGTAGCGCCAGGGTCAATTCTTCACTGGTAACTTGAGCAGCTTGTGCTTCTAGTATGTCGGAGTCTTCAATCAGGGTACATACCCAATAAGCCTGACGGCCTTCATCTAAACAAGCACTTTTAATACGCTGAATAATTTCATTCCGACGAGTATCAGGGATAGCGACAGTGGTTACAGGTGTCCGTCCAGGGGGAAGTTCATCAATAATGGAAGTATCTAAATCGGCATAAGCGGTCATTGCCAATGTTCGTGGAATAGGTGTTGCGGTCATGATCAATTGATGAGGATGAAACTCCTGTTCACGTCCTTTTTCCCAAAGAGCCAGACGTTGATGAACACCGAATCGGTGTTGTTCATCAATAATGACCAATGCCAGCCCGGCAAATTTAACTTGCTCCTGAAACATTGCGTGAGTACCGACGACCATACTTACCTGACCACTGGCAATGGCTTCTTGTTGCGCTTGGCGCGCCTTGCCTTTTTGCTTACCCGCAAGCCATCCTACTTGAATGCCAAGTGGCTCAAGCCACTGGCGAAATGTGTTGGCATGTTGCTCCGCAAGAAGTTCAGTCGGAGCCATTAAGGCAACCTGTTTACCGTGTACAATCGCTCGTATTGCAGCGAGTGCTGCCACCAGCGTTTTACCGGAACCGACATCACCTTGTATCAGCCGCATCATCGGGACATTTTTTTCCAGATCATGCTCTATTTCCCTTACTACACGTTCCTGTGCCCGTGTTGGCGAAAAAGGGAGCTGATCCAGTAATTGCTGTTTTAACGAATTATCTGCCGTGAGCGGTTGGGCATGGAAACGCTGAGCTCCGGCTCTGACCGCCAGCATACTTAAATGATGTGCCAGTAGTTCTTCCAGAATTAATCGGCGTTGTGCTGGATGTTTACCATTTTCCAAATCTGCCAGAGAAATATCTGGAGGTGGACGGTGCAGAGTACGCAGGGCATTGGGAAGGCTGATGATCTGCTGACTAAACTGATCTGGCAATAATTCATTAATTGCGCAAGTATCAAGCAATTCCAGAGCCTGTTCGATCAACTTACGTAGTGTGGTTTGGCGTACTCCCTCTGTCGTGGGATAGACAGGTGTTAATGTATTTTGCAATTGAATACGTTCAGCGTGTTGCTGGATTTTGTATTCTGGATGGATAATTTCGGCGCCTTGGGCGCCGCGGCGGATTTCACCATAAGCAATGACATGTTTGCCTTCTGCCAGACTGTTCTTCATGGCAGCAGTGAAATTAAAAAAACGCAGAGTTAATATGCCTGTTCCGTCGCTGATTTGACAGGTCATTATGCGCCGACGCCCAAACGTCACGTTGGTACGCAATATTTCACCCATCACCGTAGCATAAATACCGGGTAATACATCGTTAATGGCATACAGGCGGGTTTGATCTTCATAACGGAGAGGTAAATGCAATAATAAATCCTGTAGATTGACCAATCCCAACTTGGCAAGTTTAGTCACCTGATTGGTTCCAACACCATGTAAAGTGGTTAATGGGATGGCATCAAGTAATCGGCCTTTCATACCTATTCTCCGTCAGTGTGATTTATTTCCCTGTTGGTGGTGCTGTCGTTGCTTGCATTGTTGCCCACCAAGATTCACTTGCGATAATTTGCCCTTGTTTATCAATGAACGGTCGTTCCAACCCTTTACGATGTGCGACCGCCGCTAAAACAGGATACCCACCTTCAAACAGTAACTTTTGTTGCTCCTCTTCAGAGAGAGTACTTTCTTCCCGTTGATACATACCAGCGATTTGGCGTTGCCGTTGTGCTTCATACAGGATCAGAGCAGAGGCAACAGAGACATTCAGTGACTGAACCATACCTGCCATTGGAATGATAATGTCATGATCTGCCAACGCGATAGCCTGTTTGGAAATTCCTTTCTTTTCCTGCCCCATAATGATGCAGGTAGGTTTAGTGTAATCAATCTGACGGAAATCAGCCGCTTTATCAGAAAGATTGGTGGCTAATATCTGCATTCCGGCGGTTTTAAACTGGCTAATAGCATGTTCAATAGATGAGTGGGTTTCTACCTGAACCCAACTGTTACTACCTGCCGCAGAGGAGAGCTGAGTTCGTAACTGATGAGCAGACCAAATCGCATGGATTTGATGAATGCCAACTGCATCCGCAGAGCGAATAACTGCGGATACATTATGGGGTTTGTGTACTTCTTCTAAACAAATCGTCAGGTCAGGTTGACGCATTGCCATCATCTGACAAATACGTGCATAACGTTTAGGATTCATAACCTCTAGTTTCGGTTACGGCTGACTCGCAGTACATCCGGCATAACACGTATCTTACGCATGATATTTGCCAACTGGATACGGTCTTTGGCTGTCAGCCTGATGAAAGCACAATAAACGCGGCCATCTTTTTCCTCGGTATTCATGCTCTGGATGCTAGAATTTGCATCATTAATAGCTGCTGTCAGATTTGCCAGTGCTCCCTGATGGTTAAACATATCAACTTTAATTTCAGCGATGAAATCACTATTAACATCTTTATCCCACTCAACAGGCATGAATTTTTCCGGTTCTTTTTGATAACCACGGATATTACGGCAAGATTCGTGATGAATCACTAAACCTTTCCCCGGACTGATATGGGAAATAATCGGATCACCCGGAATCGGTCGACAACACTTAGCAAAGGTAATCAGGATGCCATCGGCACCTTTGATTGGCAGCTTACGGGATTGACTGCTATTACCATTCGGAATTTTTTCTGTAGCACCCAATAGATTATGAGCAACAACGACACTCATCGCATTACCTAATCCGATCTCTGCCAGCAGGTCATCAAGTGAAGCGAGTTTCACTCTTGCCAATTCTCTGTCGATATTTTCCTGTGGAATATCGTTAATTTTCAGTCCATTGCCAAGTGCATGATTGAGCAGACGCCGCCCCAGACTAACGGAATCATCCCGTTTAAGGTTTTTCAGTAACTGGCGTATTTTAGCGCGTGCTTTAGAGCTGACGACAAAATTCAGCCATGCTGCATTAGGGCGAGCGCTTGGGGCGGTAATGATTTCGACGGTTTGCCCACTGCTTAGGGTCTGAGATAGCGGGTAAGGCAGACGATCAACTCGAGCCCCGACACAAGCGTGACCAATATCTGTATGGACAGCATAAGCAAAGTCAACAGGTGTTGCACCTGCCGGTAATTCGACAATACGCCCTTCAGGAGTAAAAACGTAAATCTCATCAGGGAATAGATCAGATTTAACGCTTTCAATGAATTCAAAAGAGCTACCAGCACTCTGCTGGAGTTCCAGCAGGCTTTGCATCCAGCGTTGGGCTCGGACTTGCGCTGTAGTGCCCGATTCCCCTTGTTCTTTATAAGCCCAGTGTGCCGCAACCCCCATCTCTGCCATTTGATCCATGTCTTCTGTCCGGATCTGGACTTCAACAGGTACTCCGTGTGGACCGATTAGAGAGGTATGCAAGGATTGATAGCCGTTGGCTTTAGGAATGGCAATATAATCTTTCACCCTACCGGGACGGGGTTTATACAGACTGTGCATTTGCCCTAAAACACGATAACAGGTATCAAGGTTGTCGACGATGACACGGAATGCGTAAATATCCATAATGGAATGAAAACGCTGTTCTTTCAGGTGCATCTTGCGATAGATAGAGTAGAGATGTTTTTCCCGTCCATTGACGGTACATTGGATGCCCGCATCCGTTAATCTACCTTCAATTTCTGCCAGAATTTTCTGTATCATTTCCTTACGGTTGCCACGAGCAGCTTTAACAACCTCTTTAATCACCCGATAGCGGTTAGGATACAAGGCTTCAAAACCAAGCTCTTCCAGTTCTGTTTTCAGGTGATGGATCCCCAATCGATGGGCCAACGGACTGTAGATTTCCAACGTTTCCTTGGCGATGCGCCGCCGTTTATCAGGGCGCAGAGAACCAAGGGTTCGCATGTTATGAGTTCGGTCTGCCAGTTTGATCAGAATGACACGGATATCCTGTACCATTGCCATGATCATCTTGCGGAAGTTTTCGGCCTGAGCTTCCTTTTTATCACGAAAGTTCAGCTTGTCCAGTTTGGAGACACCTTCCACTAATCCGGCGACGATAGTGCCGAATAATTGCTCAATATCCTGAAATGTTGCTGGTGTATCTTCAATGACGTCATGCAGAAGTGCGGCCATAAGTGTTTCATGGTCAAGACGCATTTCAGCCAGAATACAAGCAACAGCGACGGGATGAGTGATATATGGCTCACCACTGGAGCGGGTTTGCCCTTCGTGGGCATCCCGTGCTACGACATAAGCCTGCTTTAATAGATCAATTTGATCTTCAGGCAAATATTTAAGTACAAGCTGGTTCAGACTTTCAAACAGGTACAAGGCAGACCTACCGTAAAATTAACGACGACCGTCGGCGATAGCAGAAACAGCTTTGATTTCTGCAGCTTCTTGCTCCTGCTGCTCTTGACGTTCACGAACATCAAGAATTTTATTATTGATAAGACCTTGCTCGATTTCACGCAGAGCGATAACAGTCATCTTATCGTTTTCTTCTGGAACAAGAGGATCTTTTCCACCGACTTGCAGTTGGCGTGCTCGGCGAGCAGCGACCAACACCAGGTCAAAACGGTTACCAATTTTTTCTACTGCGTCTTGAACAGTTACGCGTGCCATATGTGTGCTACTCCACAGATAAATAAGTGACTGGGCATAATACTGAAACTTAGTTCAGTCTGCCAATAATTTGCTGATTAACGCATCATGTCGTTGAGTCTGCCTTTCTAATCGCAGACGTTCGGAACGAATAATCGATTGTAAATCGGCCAGGGCTGTATTGAAATCATCATTGATAATGACATAGTCATACTCTCTATGATGTTCCATTTCTGCAACAGCCTGATACATTCGTTTGACGATGACTTCTTCGCTGTCCTGACCACGCCCCCGCAGACGGCGGAGTAATTCTTCCTTTGACGGAGGAAGAATGAAAATGCTACGGGACGCAGGCATTTTCTGACGGATTTGTTGCGCACCCTGCCAGTCAATATCAAGAAAAACGTCAACACCACTAGCGAGAGTATCTTCGATAATTTTGCGGGAAGTACCGTAATAGTTACCAAAAACACAGGCATGCTCCAAGAATTCATCATGGTTGATCATATTTTGGAATTCATCGACTGTGATGAAATAATAATGTTCACCATGATTTTCGCCAGGGCGTGTCGGACGAGTTGTATGTGAAACAGAAACCTGAGTGTCATACAAAGGCTGAGTTTTTAATAAAGCCTGAATAAGGCTTGATTTACCTGCTCCACTTGGGGCAGAAACAATATATAACGTTCCTTGACTCATGCTGATTTCTTGACTGATTGGGGTATTAATAAATGCAAGCGCAGGAAGATAAATCCCACATAGTATACACGGATACGCTAATCCATGCAGCGTTACAATACATGTCAACGGGCATTTCAACAAAATTTTTTCTTAACAAACAGATATTCAAGCAATATTTTGCGAAACAATTTCAGAAAAAATAAACGGTTGCAGAAATTGCACCATTATTTTTCGAAACACTTCGCAAACTCCTTTCTTCTATCTTGGCACAAGCCGAATTTCTTTTTATTCTCTGTTCGGGTTTAAGGACATATATGGAGCAAGGATGCTTAATTTTCTGATTATAATTTTGGTATTGCTGTTTGGAATGCCGATGGCATTAGCAGATTGCCCGGCTTGGTCAAAGGAAAAACTCCAGCTTGAAATAGAACGTTTGACACCACAGATAGCGAAATGGGATCACCTTTATCGTCAGCAGGGAATCAGTGAAATAGATGATGAGATTTATGATCAGCTATTGGAAACCTTAACGTTCTGGCAGGATTGTTTGAAGCAAAAACAAGACAATACCCTTGCTGTATCTGCTTTATCAAATAAGACAGTATCAGACAATGCTTTTGTGATAGATAAATCATTCTCGCTGGTGGTGCCACATAAGGTAGATCTAACTAGCGAAAAGCAGTTTCACCCCATCCAGCATACAGGCTTGCATAAATTAAAAGGAATAGAGGAAGTTCGCCGATGGTTACAAGGACGCTCAGCCGTTTGGGTACAGCCCAAAATTGATGGAGTTGCAGTTACGTTGGTTTATCAAAATGGTCTCTTGGTCGGATTAATCAGCAGGGGGAATGGTGCAGAAGGAACAGATTGGCTGGATAAAAGTGAATTTATTTCCAGTATTCCTAAACAGATAGAAAATGCACCAGATCATATGGTGTTACAAGGAGAGCTCTTTTGGCAACAGAATAACCATCGTCAATCTATTGCAGGTAGTCAGAACGCACGCAGTAAGGTAGCGGGGTTGATGATGCGTAAAACTCCTTCACCGGAACTTAGCCAAATAGGGATATTTATATGGAGCTGGCCGGATGGGCCAGATGATATGGCTGTTAAACTAGAGAAACTGACATCAATGGGATTTCCCATTACACAGCAATATAGCCATCAAATTTTCAGTGCAGAGAATGCGGAGGAAAAGTGGAAAATGTATTTTACTCATCCTCTCCCTTTTGCCACAGACGGTGTTGTTTTAAGGCAAGAAACCGAGCCTGCCGGCAGACAATGGCGGGCTGGTTCAAACAGTTGGTCGATTGCGTGGAAGTATCCTTTGCAACAGCAAGTTACAACAGTAAAAGAGGTTCAGTTCAAGATAGGTCGGACAGGAAAAATATCTGTTTTACTAGAGTTGGAAAAAGTGCAATTAGACGATAGACAGATCAATCGTGTTCATATTGGTTCAGTAAGACGTTGGCAGCAATGGGATGTTTATCCGGGAGATAAAGTGACCGTAACACTGGCGGGGCATGGCATACCAAAACTCGATAAAGTGGTATGGCGCATTGCGGAACGTCAGAATATTCAGCCTCCTAATATGCAGCAGTTTCATTCGCTCAGTTGTTTTGTATTGAATAACCAAGATTGCCAACAACAGTTTATTGCTCGTCTGACATGGATGGGAAAAAAGTTGAAAATGAAGGGTGTTGGACAAGGTATATGGGCTGCTTTAGTAAGGGATGGACGGGTAACACATCTGGCAGGCTGGTTGGCATTGAATAAGAAGCAACTTGCTGAAATACCTAATATTGGTTCTAAACGTGCGGAGCTAATTTTCACCCAATTCCAGCAGGCACAACGACAGCCAGTCTCATTATGGCGTGAAGCGATAGGGATGCCTTATGCCAATAGATTTATGGATGAAGTAAATCAGTACAGGGATGTACAATTATCAGAAATAAGAATCGGCAGTACTTTAACCGCAAAACAAAGAACAAAAATTGAGGAGTTTTTACAATACCCCGAAGTTAAAGAACTGGTTGAAGCATTAACTTTACAGGGAATTAATCTTAATGTGCATGGAATGGCTGGTGTATGACGTTGATTTAAATGCAGTGCCTTCACAGGAAGCGGTTTTTTTGCCGTAGTTCTCTTTGTAGGGAAGTCGGGAAATGTAGAACAGGAAAATGCAGAAAAGAAAACGGTAGGCAGGTAAACATGCAAGAGCGAAGGAGCAAGCATTTGCTCCAAACGCCCAGATGAATATCAATGGTCAGCACCATCATAATTGAAGATGGGTAATCCAAGACGATAGCGAATAGCAATCAAGCGGGCGGTTAGGCCTGCGATAAGGGTGATGATAATTACGCTGTTTGGATGCAGTGGAGTCTGTAATAACGCGATATATAACCAAGCAGCCGCAAAAGAGACACCAGCGTAAATCTCTTTTTGGAACACTAATGGAATGGTGTTACAAAACATATCGCGCAGTACTCCACCAAAAACACCGGTAATAACAGCGGCAATGGCGGCAATGACTGGGCTGTAGTGCATATCCAGTGCGATTTGTGCGCCAATAATTGAAAAAACAATTAAACCAATCGCATCAAGAATAAGAAATAAACGTCGAAGGTGTTTCATCATTGGGGCAACCCAAATGGTGACTACTGCGGCGCAGGCAACAGTCACAATGTATTCTGGGTTTTTAACCCAACCAAGTGGGTAGTGGCCCAGAATAATATCACGAACGGAACCACCACCAATGGCTGTTACAGAGGCAATAATAATTACGCCGAACACATCCATTTTTCGACGACCTGCGGCTAAAGCACCTGTCATGGCTTCAGCCGTGATACCAATGATATAAAGGACACTGAGTAGCATAAATTTAATTAAATGGAATATAACGTAAAATAAAGAATAATGCTGAAATAATAACGGCTCGATTGAAATTTTTTAGTTAAATTTTAATAGCATTAGTTTTTATTATCCGAAACCTCAAATATTAAGGTAGGAAAATGGTTTTTAAGGAACGCCAGATTACATTCGACAACCGTAGCCATCAGATAACTAATATAAATATCTGGACCCCTGATAGCCAGTGGTTAGTTTATGATGTACGTCCTAACGGGGCCGACTTTACTGGCTTAACGATAGAAAAAATTCATATAAATAATGGACAGACAGAGATTATTTATCAGGCAAAAGACGGTGCGCATGTCGGTGTTGTAACAGTTAATCCGCAGGAACCTGTTCGTTATGCGTTTATCCATGGCCCGGAAAATCCCGATGCTCACTGGCAATACGATTTTCATCATCGCCGTGGTGTGATTGTTTCCGATATTCAGCCAAATGTTACTGTTAATATTGATGCGTTGGACATTACCCCACCTTATACAGCCGGAGCCTTGCGTGGTGGTACACACGTGCATGTTTTTAGCCCTGATGGCAGTCGCTTAAGCTTTACCTATAACGACCATGTTATGCATGAGTTGGATCCTGCACTTGACTTACGTAATGTAGCGGTCGCTATTCCATTAAGAACGGTGATATCAGCCAAAAAACACCCAAGAGAATATGATGGTAGCTATTTTTCGGTGGTAGTGAGCCGCACTACAGCACATCCACGTCCTGGTAGTGATGAGATCAATCGTGCATATGAAGAAGAGTGGATTGGGCAGCAGGGTTATCTTAAAAAGAATGGACAATGGCAGCGTTGGGCTCTGGCTTTTATTGGTGATACATGCACTGAAAATGGTGAAAAGATCCCTGAAATTTACCTTGTTGACCTACCTGAGCATGATGAAGATTATGCAGTTGAAGGTGATCAGCCATTAACCGGAACGGAAACGACCTTACCTGCACCACCTGCGGGAGTGAAACAACAACGTTTAACGTTTACTCACCAGAATCGTTGGCCGGGTGTGGTCAATACTCCCCGGCATTGGTTAAGAACATCTCCAGATGGCAACAAAATTTGTTTTCTGATGAAAGATGATAAGGGAACTATCCAGTTATGGTATGTATCCCCAAAAGAGGGAGAACCAATACAGGTCACGCATAATGCACATGACATACAATCTGCATTTAACTGGGATAGCCGGGGCCGATTTATTGCTTTTGTCTGTGATAACAGTGTCATGCTCTGTGATAGCCAAAATGGTGAAGTTCAGCGGCTAACAGCACGTACTGACCTTGCCCCATGTGCTGATGCAATAGTGATCTCACCTGATGATCAATATGTTGCTTTTATGCGCGACATTAATGGCTATCGTCAGATCTTTATTGTTGAGACAGGCATCGTTGCACCATCTTTGCGCAATAACGATGCCTGAAAAAACATATGAAAACAATTTTCAGCACAGTGGGGACTGGTAGAGTTCGGATTGATAGAACAATGAAGCATCAGTCCGCACTATTTATTTATGGGCTTATGTTATTTATGGGCTTATGGGTTCATCTGATATCTGTTGTGTATGAGTTGAACTTTTTTCCAGTTTTTCAACACGAAGCTTAGGTGATTTTCTTGTTTGATCATGATTTGAGAAAGCATAATCATAAGGGAGCAAAAGAGTATCTAACAGGGCTGATAATGGTAGATCTACTGCGAGCAAAGGTTTCAGAAACCATCCCGTTTTATCATCTTTTAACATGTTAATATTAGCCTGTGCCCCAGAATAATATCCTTGATTGGGGCCACTATGTGTCATGATACTGGAACAGCCTGTAAGCAGAGACCATCCAAGTATAGTAGCGGATAATAGAAGCAGTTTACTGTTTTTCATCATTTCTATTCCATGAACCCAATGAGTTAATTTGCCGTATCCAAGTTCTTATATCTACTTTAACGTTACTTTTCCTAATCATAAAGATAACTCTATATGATTATTTACTATAGTCAGGTTATATTCAGTTTGCTATAGCGCTTATTGTTAAATGCAATAATTTTTTTCGTCAGAAGATTTTTAAATTTTTTTATATTTTTAATAAAAAGTAAGAACATATATAAATTATTACTTGTAAATCTATCAACATTATAAGCAATTACTCAAATGAATATTTTTCATTGCTTAGATTAGTCACTGAGTTTGAGGAAATAAGGTCTGGGCATTAGGTGTAGATGACTACTTTCTGTGAGATGTAAGGGATTGAAGACAATGTTAAATAATTAGGTATATGTGTTTGATTCATTAAATGTGTTTTAGATCACATAATACGTGGCAATTACCTTAATTTCACCTAGTAGAGGCAATTTAAAGTTAAAAAATCTTATCTATTCAGGCCATTAGATTTTTTATTTTCTGGTTAAATATGCCGAGTTCAGGGAAAGTGTATAAACAAGGATTGTTTTCCTTTCCTACTATGTGTGAAGAATTCTTTTGGGATTCTAATAACTACTGTCCTGTTCTCAGGTAAAAAGTCCTCGTTATCATTTTACTCCCTCACCTTAAATGAGGGAGCTTTTTTATTATTTTGATTAGCGATCTGTTTCTTTATGAGCGATTTCAATTTCTTCGGATAAAATTCGGACACCTTCTTCGATTTTCTCTAAATCAGGTACATAGTTCATACGCATACATTGATGGGCGTGAGGCCAGTTGTGCTCCAAGCCAGGGAAAAAGTAGTGGCCCGGCACCATCAACACTTTTCGTTTTTTTAATCGCTGATAAAGGACTTCTGTCGTAATAGGCAGATTTTTAAACCATAACCAGAGGAATATTGCTCCTTCTGGTTTATGAATAAGGCAGTGCTCTTCTGACATGTAACGGCGGATGATCTCAATGACGCGATCTACCCGTTTCTTATAAAATGGCTGAATAACATTCTGGGATAAACGGAACAGATCATTACGGCGGATCATTTCCAGCGTAATAGCAGAACCAACCCCGCCTGGTGCCAGACTAATAACGCCATTCATGTTACTGACAGCATGAATAATTTTCTCATTAGCAATGATGATTCCACAGCGAGTACCCGGTAGCCCCAGTTTCGATAGGCTCATGCATAAGATAATATTCGGATTCCAAAGAGGCGTTGCATTGCTGAATACAATACCAGGGAATGGTACACCGTAGGCATTATCGATCAGCAGAGGGATTTGGTGTTGCTGTGCCAACGCATCCAGGCGCAGTAATTCTTCATCGGTGATGACATTACCTGTTGGATTAGTTGGACGGGAAACACAGATCAAGTTGATATCTTCAGAAATATTCAGATGATCAAAATCAACCCGATATTTAAATTGGCCATTGGGTAGTAATTCAATATTGGGTTTATTGGCAACAAATAAACCTTCATCCAGGCCAGAATCCGAATAGCCAATATATTCCGGTGCAAGAGGAAACAGAACCCGTTTCATTGAACCATCTTCAGCACGTCCCGCTAATAAATTGAACAGGTAGAAGAAGGCGCTTTGGCTGCCATTAGTCAGGGCAATATTTTGTGGGTGGATTTCCCAACCAAGTTTTTCTTGTAATTCTTGAGCCAACGCTGCGATTAAGGTGTTTTTTCCTTGTGGCCCATCATAGTTGCACAGTGTTTCGGTCAATTGACCGTTTAACGCTAGATCTGTCAATAGTTGTTGGAAATAGTCATCCATTTCAGGAATATGAGCAGGATTACCACCACCTAGCATAATCGCGCCGGGTGTTCTCAAACCTTTGTTGAGATCATTCATCAGGAGAGTAATTCCTGAATCTTGCGTGAACTTGTTTCCGAATTGAGAGAATTTCATAACAGCAGCTATGTCTTTTTTGTAGGATAAGAGGACACCATACCCCGCACCTTATTATATTGTCACCTGTTTTTATGTATTGATTTCAGTTTTTCGGTTTTCAATTTTTCGACATTTTTAATTTTCCGACATAGACAGTTTGCGATGTGATCATCGACTAAACCCGCAGCCTGCATAAAGGCATAACAGGTAGTACTGCCGATAAATTTAAATCCGCGTTTTTTCAGTGCCTTTGAGAGTGCATCAGAATGCTCGGTTTTGACAGGCACTTCTGCCCGTGTTTTCCAGTGGTTAATTTGCGGATCGTTATCAACAAATTGCCAGATAAACTCACAGAAATCTTCTTTCTGTTCGGCCATTTTCAGGTAAGCACGAGCATTATGAATAATGGCATTGATTTTAGCGCGGTTGCGGACAATAGCAGGATCTTGCATCAATTTTTCGACATCATCTTCATCCATTTCAGCAATTTTGACAGGATCAAATTGATGGAAACATTTTCGATACCCCTCCCGTTTTTTCAGAATGGTGAGCCAGGATAAACCCGCTTGTTGCCCTTCAAGGCAAATCAATTCGAAAAGCTGTCGGCTGTCTTTTAGCGGTTTACCCCATTCATTGTCGTGATAAGCCAGATAATCAGGATCAGACGTAACCCAACCACAGCGAGTTATTTCCTTATTCATGAATTGCACGTCTCCACAGATAATGGTGAATAATTATGCTAATTTTAGCTGTATAAATATACAAATAAAGTGGCAAGGGTAAGATTTTTTTATACTGTGACAAAATTGGGCGTGATCAATGCTGTATATCTTACAGTCAGAAGGTATACTGAATGCTTTCGTTTAAATTCATATGTATCGCGTGCGAATTCAACATGCAAAAGTTTGATACCAAAACCTTTCAGGGGATCATCCTGACATTACAGGATTACTGGGCGCGTCAAGGCTGTACCATTGTCCAACCATTGGATATGGAAGTCGGCGCAGGAACTTCTCACCCTATAACCTGCTTGCGTGCTTTGGGGCCGGAGCCTATTGCCGCAGCTTATGTGCAACCATCCCGTCGTCCAACTGATGGGCGTTATGGTGAAAACCCAAATCGGCTCCAGCACTACTACCAGTTTCAGGTTATCATCAAGCCATCTCCAGATAATATCCAGGAGCTTTACCTGGGTTCCCTGAAAGAGTTGGGGCTTGATCCTACCGTTCATGATATCCGCTTTGTTGAAGATAACTGGGAAAACCCGACATTAGGTGCTTGGGGACTGGGTTGGGAAGTTTGGCTGAACGGCATGGAAGTAACTCAGTTCACTTACTTCCAACAGGTCGGTGGTCTTGAATGTAAACCAGTCACTGGCGAGATTACTTATGGTTTGGAACGTCTGGCTATGTACATTCAGGGTGTAGACAGTGTGTACGATCTGGTGTGGAGTGATGGTCCGTTGGGTAAAACCACGTATGGCGACATTTACCACCAGAACGAGGTTGAGCAGTCTACTTACAACTTTGAACATGCTGATGTCGATTTCCTGTTTACCTGCTTTGAGCAATACGAAAAAGAAGCGCAGGAATTACTGGCGTTGGAAACTCCACTGCCACTTCCTGCTTATGAGCGCATTCTAAAAGCGGGCCACACCTTCAACTTGTTGGATGCCCGTAAAGCGATTTCCGTGACTGAGCGTCAGCGTTATATTCTGCGCATCCGAACCCTGACCAAAGCAGTTGCTGAAGCTTATTATGCCTCCCGTGAGGCGCTTGGCTTCCCTATGTGTAACAGAAAATAAGAGGCCATCATGACTCAACAGACTTTCCTTGTGGAAATCGGCACCGAAGAGTTGCCACCAAAGGCACTGCGTTCATTGGCTGAATCCTTTGCGACCAATTTTGAAGTAGAACTGCAAAATGCCAATCTGGGTCATGGTGAAGTTAGCTGGTTTGCTGCTCCTCGTCGTCTGGCGTTGAAAGTGGCAAATCTGGCGGCGGCACAGGCTGATCGTGAAATAGAAAAACGTGGCCCTGCTATTGCTCAGGCGTTTGATACGGAAGGAAAACCAACCAAAGCAGCGGAAGGTTGGGCACGCGGTTGCGGTATTACCGTTGATCAGGCTGAGCGTATGGTAACCGATAAAGGTGAATGGTTACTTTATCGTGCTCAGGTTAAAGGCCATGAAGCGAAAGAATTGCTGGCGGATATGGTAAGTAGCGCGTTAAGTAAATTACCGATCCCTAAACTAATGCGCTGGGGGGATAAAGAAACCCAATTTGTCCGTCCAGTACATACCATCACTATGCTTCTGGGTTGTGAAGTGATTGAGGGCGAAATTCTGGGTATCAAATCTGATCGTATTATTCGTGGTCACCGTTTTATGGGAGAGGCGGAGTTTACCATTGATAACGCAGAGCAGTATCCGGCAATTTTGCAGGAGCGTGGTCGGGTCATTGCGGATTATGAAGCGCGTAAGGCCCTGATCAAGCGTGATGCAGAACAAGCAGCGACACAGCTTGGTGGTGTGGCAGATTTGACTGACAGTTTGCTGGAAGAAGTCACTTCATTAGTGGAATGGCCTGTTGTTCTGACAGCAAAATTTGAAGAAAAATTTCTTGAAGTACCTGCCGAAGCGCTGGTTTATACCATGAAAGGCGACCAGAAATATTTTCCGGTTTACGATAAATCCGGCAAATTGATGGCAAACTTTATTTTTGTTACCAATATTGAATCTTCTGATCCTCAGCAGATCATCACAGGTAACGAAAAAGTAGTGCGTCCACGTCTGGCAGATGCTGAATTCTTCTTCAATACTGACCGTAAACAGCGTCTGGAAGATAACCTGCCACGTCTGGAGACCGTTCTGTTCCAGAAACAACTGGGTACACTGCGCGATAAAACAGACCGTATTCAGGCTCTGGCTGGCTGGATTGCTGAAAAGATCGGGGCAGATGTTACTCATGCAACCCGCGCAGGTTTACTGTCTAAGTGTGACTTAATGACTAACATGGTTTTTGAGTTCACTGATACGCAGGGTGTGATGGGAATGCACTATGCCCGTCATGATGGAGAAGCTGAAGATGTGGCTCTGGCACTGAATGAACAGTATCAGCCGCGTTTTTCTGGTGATGATCTACCATCTACCGGAGTTTCCTGTGCCATAGCGATCGCCGATAAAATGGATACGCTGGCAGGGATTTTCGGCATCGGTCAACATCCTAAAGGGGATAAAGACCCATTTGCACTGCGTCGTGCCGCATTGGGTGTGCTGCGTATTATTGTTGAGAAAAAACTGCCTCTCGACCTCCAGACTTTGTCTGAGGAAGCTGTGCGTCTGTATGGTGACAAACTGACCAATGAAAACGTTGTAGATGATGTGGTTGAGTTTATGCTCGGTCGTTTCCGCACTTGGTATCAGGAGCAGGGCTACAGCGTTGATACTATCCAGGCTGTACTGGCACGTCGTCCGACTCAACCGGCAGACTTTGATGCCCGTATGAAAGCGGTAACGCATTTCCGTACATTAGATGAAGCAGTTTCTCTGGCGGCAGCGAATAAGCGTGTTTCCAACATTCTGGCGAAATCAGAAGAGAAGTTGAATGATACTGTTCAGGCTTCAGTGTTGAAAGCAGCGGAAGAGATCCAACTGGCGACTCATCTTGTTGTATTGAAAGAGAAGCTGGCACCTCTGTTTGCAGAAGGCAACTATCAGGATGCGCTGGTTGAACTGGCTTCTTTACGTGAAGCTGTGGATGCATTCTTCGACAATGTAATGGTGATGGATGAAGATCTGCAAGTAAGAGCAAATCGCCTGACGCTATTGAGTGAACTGCGCGAGTTGTTCTTGCGGGTAGCGGATATTTCACTGCTCCAGTAATTGCTGATAAGTTTTATTGAGTTAGTGTAAGTACCTTTAAAGCTAATTACCATTAAGACAGAGCCTCGCGGATCATAGCGGGGCTTTTTGCTCTGAAGATATTACAATGTGTAAACTTTGGACGGAATATCATCAAATAACCACTTATCTTTAAAAAAATATTGACGATCCGTGATGCCAGCAGTAAGATGCGCTTCGTTTTCGGCGAGTAGCGCAGCTTGGTAGCGCAACTGGTTTGGGACCAGTGGGTCGGAGGTTCGAATCCTCTCTCGCCGACCAGCATTCTGAAACCCCGCTCTTTGAGCGGGGTTTTTTCATATGTGACAAATGAAAAATAAACCGCATTCTTACTTTTAAACAGGCTTAAATGTGTTTTTGCCTCGTGCATATTTACTTGAATAGTCATGCCTTTTTACCTTTACTTAGCCACTAATTTACTTAGCCACCCAGTATGAACTATGCTCAATGTGAGCAAAATCGCACCATGAAGTTCCATCATTTTCATAAATAGAATTTTCATATTAACTTGCTAATTTAATTGATGATGTTATTAATTTCATCTGAATTGAATAAATTTAAAACATTTATTTCTCTTGATTCGATTCGGCACCTTGTTCCACGTCACCCTTCTTATAATTTTTTCTGTTCATTATTTAAGTATCCGGTCACAAATTTAAAATTATAATTTATAGAAATTAATTCTTTTAATAAGGGATATTTCCAGTTTTTTTATCTATATTTGTGCCTAATGTCATATTTTTTAACCAGGATTGTTAACGTTTTTTTTCTTTTATGTTTTTCTGTTGTTGCATATGGCATGGTGATTATATTGACGTAAGGAATAACAATTGATTAATTGATAAGCGACAAAAATAACACAAGCCGGGGCAGTGATATTCAGGCAGGAAACTCTGGACTTGGCTAAGGCACAATAAACATCACAAACGGAGTTTAAGTAATGACTATCTCCAAAAAGAAAAAGCCCAGTTTATTGAAATTGGGTATTGGTCTTGTTTCATTGGCTGTAGCAGCCAGTGTACAGGCAAAAACACTGGTTTATTGCTCTGAAGGTTCACCTGAAGGCTTTAACCCGCAGTTATTCACTTCTGGTACAACTTTTGATGCAACCGCCAGACAAATTTATAACCGTCTGGTGGACTTCAAATCAGGTACAACAGAGATTATTCCAAGTCTGTCTGAACGGTGGGAAATCAGTGACGATGGCAAAACCTACACATTCTATTTGCGCAAGGGCGTAAAATGGCAGAGCAGTAAAGTTTTCAAATCTACGCGTGATTTCAACGCCGATGACGTTATCTTTACTTTTATGCGCCAAAAGGATAAAAGTCATCCGTACCATAAAGTATCCGGTGGCAGCTACGAATACTTTATCGGCATGGATATGGGGAATATCATCAGCAAAATAGAGAAAGTAGATGACTATACTGTCCGCTTTGTGCTGTCCCGTCCTGAAGCTCCTTTTTTGGCTAATTTAGCTATGGATTTTGCCTCAATTCTCTCCAAAGAATATGCTGATGCCATGATGAAGGCTGGTACGCCGGAAAAAGTGGATCTGAATCCGGTGGGTACAGGACCATTCCAGTTAGTGCAATACCAGAAAGATTCCCGCATTCTCTATAAAGCGTTCAAAGATTATTGGCAAGGGCCGGCGAAAATTGATCGTCTGGTCTTTTCCATCACCCCTGATGCTTCTGTACGTTATGCAAAATTGCAGAAAAATGAATGCCAGGTCATGCCATACCCGAACCCGGCTGATATTGCGAGTATGAAGCAGAATAAGGATATCGTACTGAAAGAACAGGCAGGGCTGAATGTGGGTTATCTCTCTTATAACGTTACCAAGAAGCCAATGGACAACCTCAAAGTTCGTCAGGCGTTGACGATGGCGGTGAACAAAGATGCCATCATTGCGGCTGTGTATCAAGGAGCCGGTCAGAAAGCGAAAAACCTGATCCCTCCTACGATGTGGGGCTATAACGATGACATCAAAGATTACTCCTATGATCCGGCGAAGGCTAAAGAACTGCTGAAAGAAGCAGGCTTCCCAAATGGGTTTGAAACCGATCTTTGGGCAATGCCGGTACAGCGTCCTTATAATCCGAATGCCCGCCGTATGGCGGAAATGATTCAGGCTGACTGGGCCAAAATTGGTGTAAAAGCCAAGATTGTCAGTTATGAGTGGGGCGAATACCTGAAACGAGCCAAAGATGGTGAACCTCAAAACGTCATGATGGGATGGACGGGGGATAACGGTGATCCTGATAACTTCTTTGGAACTCTGTTTAGTTGTGCAGCCAAAGAACGAGGTTCCAATTATTCAAAATGGTGCGACCAACAGTTTGAGGACATTATTCAGCCAGCACGTACAACGGCTGATATTGTCAAACGCACAGAACTTTATAAGCAGGCTCAGGTAGTAATGCATGAGCAAGTCCCTGCATTGATTATTGCCCACTCTACGGTTTACGAACCTATTCGTAAAGAAGTGAAGGGTTATGAGGTCGATCCGCTCGGCAGGCACCTCTTTTACAATGTAGATCTCGAATAATCCTGTTCTTGATTTGTTGTGATTGTCCATCCCCCCGAATATTTCCGGGGGGATGGTTGCGTTTCTCTGGTGGGCAAGCAGGTCTGTGTATGACACAAACAGCCTGAGAGCTGTAACTGATAACTAAAAAGAGAATTCAGGATATGCTGCAATTTATCCTCCGGCGTCTGGGGCTGGTGATCCCGACGTTTATTGGTATTACCCTGCTGACTTTCGCCTTTGTGCATATGATCCCCGGTGATCCGGTACTGATTATGGCGGGAGAAAGAGGTGTCTCTGCCGAGCGCCATGCTGAACTGATGGCAGCAATGGGGTTAGATAAACCTCTTTGGGAGCAATATCTTCATTATGTCAATGGCATACTGCATGGTGATTTAGGGATCTCCCTGAAAAGCCGCATTCCGGTGTGGGATGAATTTGTCCCCCGATTTAAAGCAACATTGGAATTAGGCATCTGCGCCATGTTATTTGCCATCTCTGTCGGTATTCCTGTCGGCGTACTGGCTGCGGTCAAACGTGGTTCTGTCTTTGATCATACCGCCGTAGGCCTGTCACTGACGGGTTATTCAATGCCTATTTTCTGGTGGGGCATCATGCTCATCATGCTGGTTTCCGTTCACTGGAACCTGACTCCGGTTTCCGGCCGAATAAGCGACAGTGTGTTTCTTGATGATAGCTATCCTCTGACTGGCTTTATGCTGATTGATACCCTGATTTGGGGGGAAGATGGTGACTTCATTGACGCTGTGATGCACATGATCCTGCCTGCTGTTGTATTGGGTACGATCCCATTAGCCGTGATTGTGCGTATGACTCGTTCTTCCATGCTGGAAATATTGGGTGAAGACTATATCCGTACTGCACGGGCAAAAGGCCTGAGTCGTATGCGTGTCATTATTGTCCATGCGTTGCGCAATGCGTTGCTGCCTGTGATCACAGTGATTGGCCTGCAAGTGGGCATTATGTTGGCGGGTGCGATTCTGACTGAAACCATCTTTTCATGGCCGGGACTGGGGCGTTGGTTGATCGACGCTCTCCAGCGTCGTGATTATCCAGTGGTGCAAGGTGGCGTATTGCTGGTGGCGACAATGATCATTCTGGTCAATTTTGTGGTTGATCTGCTGTATGGCATTGTCAATCCGCGTATTCGGCACAAGAGATAAGGAGCGCATGATGACTCAATTAACAGAGCCACAAGCCATTGAACAAATAACATCAAGCGCACCGAAACTGATGACACCGATGCAGGAGTTCTGGCATTACTTTAAACGTAACAAAGGTGCCGTCATTGGTCTTGTCTATATTGTTTTGATGCTGTTGATCGCGTTGCTTGCAGGGGTACTGGCACCACATGGCCCGGCGGAACAGTTCCGTGATTCCCTGTTAATCCCGCCGATATGGCAGGAAGGGGGAAGTTGGCAATTTATTCTCGGTACTGACGATGTTGGGCGCGATATCCTTTCTCGCTTGATGTACGGAGCTCGTCTCTCCTTACTGGTTGGTTGTCTGGTTGTTGTAATGTCGCTGGTGATGGGGATTATTCTGGGATTGCTGTCAGGCTATTTTGGTGGAATTGTTGATACTGCCATTATGCGAATAGTCGATATTATGCTGGCCTTGCCAAGCCTGTTATTAGCATTGGTATTGGTGGCTATCTTCGGCCCATCTATTGTCAATGCGTCACTGGCGCTGACGTTTGTTGCATTGCCTCATTATATTCGACTGACAAGAGCGGCAGTATTAGTTGAAGTGAATCGTGACTATGTGACCGCTTCTCAGGTTGCTGGTGCGGGGGCAATGCGTCAGATGTTCATCAATATCTTACCAAACTGCCTTGCTCCCCTGATTGTGCAGGCCTCATTAGGGTTTTCGAATGCGATTCTCGACATGGCTGCCCTCGGTTTTCTGGGAATGGGAGCACAGCCACCAACACCAGAGTGGGGAACTATGTTGTCAGATGTCTTGCAGTTTGCCCAGAGTGCGTGGTGGGTCGTGACTTTCCCTGGGTTGGCTATCCTTTTGACAGTACTGGCATTTAACCTGATGGGGGATGGGTTGCGTGATGCGCTCGATCCTAAGCTCAAGCAGTAGGGGTATGAAATGGCATTGTTAAATATAGACCAATTATCGGTGCACTTTGGTGATGAAGATACACCATTCCACGCTGTTGACCGTATCAGCTACAGCGTTGAACAGGGCCAGGTTGTCGGTATTGTTGGAGAGTCTGGTTCGGGCAAATCTGTCAGCTCACTGGCGATTATGGGGTTGATAGATTATCCGGGCAAAGTCATGGCAAAGAAGTTGGAGTTTGATGGCTGTGATCTGACAAAAATTTCCGAAAAAGAGCGCCGCCAACTGGTTGGTGCAGAAATTTCGATGATTTTTCAGGACCCAATGACCAGCCTTAACCCTTGTTACACTGTGGGATATCAGATCATGGAAGCGCTGAAAGTCCATCAGGGAGGAAACCGGAAAACCCGTTATCAACGAGCAATTGATCTGCTGACTCAGGTAGGAATTCCTGATCCAGCCTCTCGTTTAGAAGTTTATCCGCATCAATTATCAGGTGGAATGAGCCAGCGTGTGATGATCGCGATGGCGATTGCTTGTCGTCCGAAGCTGCTGATTGCCGATGAACCGACAACGGCATTGGATGTGACTATTCAGGCACAAATCGTCGAATTGTTACTGGAGTTACAGCAGCAGGAAAACATGGCACTGGTCTTGATCACTCATGATTTGGCTCTGGTTGCGGAAGCTGCTCAGCATATTATTGTGATGTATGCAGGGCAGATAGTGGAAATTGGTAAGTCGAATGAAATATTTAGAGCACCACGTCATCCTTATACACAGGCATTGTTGCGGGCATTACCGGAATTTGCGCTAGATAAATCCCGTCTGGCTTCGTTGCCGGGCGTTGTTCCGGGTAAATATGACCGTCCGACAGGATGTCTGCTCAATCCTCGCTGCCCTTATGTCAATGAGCATTGCTGCCAAGTGGAGCCGGAATTGAAAGTTGTTGGAGAACGTCAGGTTAAATGTCATATGCCACTGGATGATGAGGGGAGGCCGACAATATGAATGCTCAAGAAGCAGTTATTCAACAACAAAATCAACAACAAAACGGGCAGAAAAAAGACACGCTCCCTTTGCTAAAAGCCACTGAACTGAAAAAGTATTATCCGGTTAAAACCGGCATATTTTCACCAGAGAGGGTAGTGAAGGCACTGGATGGTGTCTCATTTGAACTGGAGAAAGGTAAGACACTGGCAGTTGTCGGAGAATCAGGTTGCGGGAAATCCACCCTAGGGCGCTTGCTGACCATGATAGAAAAACCCACAGAAGGCGAACTTTATTATTTGGGGCAAGACTTACTATTACCAGATAAGGAATCACCAGATAATAAAGCAGAAAAACTCCGACGCCAAAAAATCCAGATCGTATTTCAGAATCCTTACGCATCCTTGAATCCACGTAAAAAAGTGGGTCAGATTCTGGAAGAGCCTTTGCTTATCAATACATCACTGACACTGAATGAACGCAAGGAAAAAGTGCTGGAGATGATGGAAAAGGTGGGATTAAAGCCTGAACATTACCAGCGTTATCCTCATATGTTTTCTGGCGGCCAGCGTCAGCGTATTGCGATTGCTCGTGGGTTGATGCTAAATCCTGACGTGGTGATTGCGGATGAGCCAGTTTCTGCTCTGGACGTTTCCGTGCGGGCGCAGGTTTTGAATCTGATGATGGATTTGCAGCAGGAATTGGGGCTGTCATATGTATTTATTTCCCATGACCTCTCAGTGGTTGAACATATTGCCGATGAAGTTATGGTTATGTATTTGGGACGTTGCGTTGAAAAAGGTGCGAAGGAAGCGATTTTCAATAACCCACGTCATCCTTATACGCAGGCATTGTTGTCTGCAACGCCGCGGTTGAATCCGGCACTGCGGCGTGAACGTATCAAACTGACAGGGGAATTGCCAAGCCCGATGAACCCGCCTCCGGGGTGTGCTTTTGCAGCCCGTTGCCGTCATGCATTTGGCCCATGCACTCAATTCCACCCTAAACTAAAGCAATATGGCGAGCGACTTGTTGCCTGCTTTGCTGTTGAGCAAAATGCAAATCCACCTGCATAATTGTGTCAGATCGTAGTATAACGTTATCTGATACATATCGAATGGACTTCAAGTGGCTGTACAACGTTAAATGAATCACTCCCCGGAAGCTGAAGGTTATAGGATAAGGTTACAGTCATAAAACCTATGTGACCGGGGGGAATGAATATAGTTAATAAAGCAGTCACTTGAAGGTGAAAGGGATGAACGTCACAAAAAGTAAATACTATATTGCAGTCATTTATCTCACTTGCATTTATCAAAACAAGACGATAGCAAGAAAAATCAAGTATACTCAGTCGCATTATTAAGGTGTGGTAGCCAGTCTTTGGTCAAGTATTGGTTTGGATAAAATGAAATTGCGAGTCAAACGTTCGTTAACCATTAAACAAATGGCGGCAGTGACAGGAGTCACTTTGGTCACTCTTGCTATTTTCATTACTATCCAACTATCGCATTTGTTGCAGCAACGAAAAGATGATTATATTAACCAGCTCAATAATGCAGCAGCTCAGATCCAGGCTCCTTTGACAGATGCTTTACTGAGTTCTGATCTCAATAAAGCGAAAACTTTACTGATTGGGTTAAAAACGTCGGGCATCTTAGGGCGAGCTGAACTGATATCGCAGAATAACTCCCGGATTATGAGTTTGGACTTCGCGACTCACCGGCCTATACCTGAACTGGCAAAGCGGGTTTTTGGTATCCCGGTTGAGTTAAATATTCCTTTACATGTTTATGGTATTTCATCAAAAGACATAGCATCGCAGGGGCATCTTATCTTGCAGGTTGACTCCAACCGTGTGTACCGATTTGCTTTGAACACACTGGCATTAATGTTAACCACTTATTTATTGCTTGCACTTATTCTTACCGTGTCGATAAGTTGGTGTGTAAATCGTATCGTCATACATCCGTTGCGTGATATCGCACGAGAACTGAATGAAGAGCATGTTCCTGTCCCTATGCCTTGTCCCAAAAATCACCAAGATGACGAATTGGGGTTGTTGGTGAAAGGTTATAATCGTCAAGTTAATAAGCAAAAACCTCCATCAAAATGAAACCTTATAAGGTGAATAAGGGTCTAATTTTCGGTGATAATATCCAGAAGCCTTTTATTGGTTCAAACAAGGATAAAACTAAATAGGTAGGGGTAAGTAAGAATGCAAGGCAAGAAAATCGGATATCTTATTGGTGGCACCATTCTGGCTACGACTTACTTTGCTCAGGCGGAAACCTTACAGCCTGATCCAGCTTGGCAACAAGGTAAACTGGAAAATGGGTTCAGTTGGCAAATCCTGCAAACTCCGCAACGTCCCAACGACAAAATACAGTTGCGTTTAATGGTGAAAACGGGCTCTCTGGCAGAGAAAAATCAGCAGCAAGGTTACACCTACCTCATTCCCAAGATCGTCTTATCCTCTAGTAAAGATTTATCTTCGCAAAAATTGGAAAATCTGTGGTACAACGCAGTTGATAGCAAAAACCTCCTTCCCCCTGCCATAGTTTCATATGATTTCACCCTCTATAGCCTGAGTTTACCCAATAACCGTCCTGAATTATTACAGGATGCGCTGATCTGGTTATCCGATATTGCGGGAGGTGCAGTATTTACGCCACAGACTTTGGTTCAGGCTATGAAAACGTCTGAGCATCTGGTATCGACTCTGCCAGCAGATGTCCAGGATCCGGTATGGCGTATGCGCCTGCAAGGTTCGACTCTGCTTGGTCATGATCCCGGAGTGCATGTATCAACATCTGTAGATGTGAAAAAAGTCGAAGAATTCTATCGGCAGTGGTATACGCCGGATGCAATGACATTATACGTTGCCGGCAACGTTGATAGTCGGGTATTGCCAGAACGGCTTAATCAGATATTTTCATCATTAGAAGGCAAACGTCAGACACCTGTTGTTGTTCCCATACTGTTGCCAGTAAAAGCAGAAGTATTGGGAGTAAAAAGTGATAAAGCTAAACAAGATCGGCTTTCTTTAGTTTGGGACCTGAACTGGCAACCGATTAATAACTCTCAGGCATTACTTCAGCATTGGTCAAACGAACTTGCTCGTGAAGCTTTTTACCGTTACTTACAATTGTGGCTGAAAGAAAAGCAAAATGACGCAAAATTAGATCTGGATTGTCGGGTTGTTTACCAGCGGGCGAATTGCTATCTGAATCTGGACACGTCATCGGATAAATTGACGGAATCCACACTTTACCTGGCCTCTGCGCTGGCGTCATTACGTGAAAATGGATTGCCACAAAAACAATTCGATGAACTGTATAATCAGAAACGCCTTCAGCTTCAGCACCTCTTTGCAGCATATGCGCGTACAGACACGGATATATTGATTAACCAGCGTCTGCTCTCCCAACAAAATAATGTGATAGATATTGCCCCTGAGCAATATCGCAGATTGCGGCAGATGTTTTTGTCTTCCCTTACGCCACAGGTTTTGAACAAAAAACTGAAAGAGATGTTATCTCAGGAAACGGCATTTATTCTGGTGCAACCTAAAGGTGAAGCGACTGTTGATGTGAATCAGCTCAGGAACAGTTTTAATCAGATTATGAGACCAGGACCGCTGCCGGAAGAGCCGAAGACTGAGGTAGTTGAGGTCCAAAAAAACTGAAGATTAGTCATTTCAACTAACCATCAAAGCCGCCAAAACCGAACGTTATTTTACCGTGGGATACGTACCGTAAAATGATAAGGCCTGCGCCCCGCCTGCCATCCATCTGAAAGGCCAGTGGCTTAAGGCAGCAGGCTTTGATATTGGCGGCACGCTCACGGTTAAAATCATGGATGGCTGTCTGGTGCTGATCCCCGACAGCGATGACACCCGCACCATTAAGCAACAGTACCAGCGCCAGCAAGACCAGCTCAGTGACATTAAATTGAGGATGCGGGAACTGATTGGAGAGTACAACAGCAACTAAGGGCAGGCAATGAGCGGCTCTTAAAAAAGAAGAAAGCCGGAAGATCATGGGGATCTTTCCGGCTTTTTTGTTCTGATTAACAATGAGTTAAATATTAATCCCACCTTTCATCTATATAAGGAGTAATACCGTCTATTGTCAAAAAATCTGCATTACACAATAAATAAAAATCTTCGTTGATTATTTCGATAGATGTAGAACTATCGGTGCTACTAATTTGTGGTGAACAAATAAAATTCACTTTATTTCCTTTACTTTCAAATGAATTTATATTTGACATGCTTAAAACTAAACTCATCGCATTAAACCCTTTTTCATTCCATTTTTCAGGATATACGGAAGGGATCTTTTTACATATAAAACAAAGTTGTAAAGATGAGTGACGATGAAAAGTATAACTAATGAATTCGACTTCACTTATATCAAATTCATTATTAAACATATATTTTATTTGCTCATTTCTTATCGCATTTTTAAACCACATAATCACTTCCCTAAAGGAAAATTATAATGTCCATGAGTGCCTTCGACACTACCCGTATCTAATATTTTTCCAGATATTTTATCAATTGGTCTAACGTTAAAATGGGGTTCTGCTCCATGTAAAGGCGTGGCTTTCGCATGCCCTCGACTGTGTTCTTGAATTATTACTGTATTACCTTTCTGATCCTTGAAGTGATATTGCCGAGTTGTAACTGGAGTACCGTTTGGATTACGAACAACACCACCGTACCCATCTCCCAAATCAACCCTTGATATTTCAAACGGCTTCTGGCTATTAGGAATGCCTGCATCTCGCTTAGCCTGCCGGAACGCATCACGCCGACTTGTACCTTCATTCGTCGTTTTCTTGTTCTTAACGGTTGGGCACGGAGTTAACCCGAATGGATCAACCCAAGATAGAGGATTATGCACATACCCATAAGGATTCAGCCCGCCCGCCAGCCCTATGGGGTCCGGCGATATATACTGCCCGGTTTCCGGCGAGTAATACCTAAACCGATTGTAATATAATCCGCTTTCCTCATCCTCGTACTGCCCCATAAAACGCAGGTTGCAGTTAACATGATAATCCGCATCATTGGAGGCGATGACCTGCGAGCGTTCTGCTTTGCCCCAGGTGGTGAGCCGCTGTGCCCAGACCAGCCCGCCTTCCTTATTGAGCATCTCACGCGGCGTACCCTGATGGTCACAGACGATATAGTGCAGTTTGCCCCGCTCAGCGCGTGCCGAAGGTGTCAGTGCGCCCGGCTCGTATAACCAGCGGATGCGCTGATTTTCCACCGGTGTGCCATCGGCATAAAGCGGGGTTTCCTCAATAAGCTGGTCGCCGCTCCACAAATAATCATAGCCCAAAATGGCATCGGGTTTCACTGTTAAATCCGGTTTGCCATCCAGCCAGCGCTGTAAATTGGCGGTGGCCAGTTTGCCATCATGTACTTTCAGCTTACGAATACGCCGTCCGAATGCATCGTAGCGATAGTGCCAGCGCGAGCCGTCCGGCGTTTCGCAGTGGGTAAGCTGGTTTTGGGTATCCCAGCGGTAGCGCCAGATTTGTGGCCGGAAGCCGTCACGCTGTTCGGTTTTTTCCACCAGCCGGCCATTATCATCATAGCGATAGCGGACATTGCCACATTGCACCACCCGCCCGGATTGCTGGCGCTGAGTAATTTGTATCATTGCGCCCTGGATATCCACCGGAATATGCTGGCTCAGGTTACCGTTGGCATCATAACGGAACTGTTCTTCATACGGACGGTTGCCATCAAACAGGGTATGCAGTATATGGTCATTAGTGTTGTAACGATAGCGGGTTTGCCCCCAGCGGCTGTCGTCAATCACACGGACGTTATGAGCTCGGTCATATTGCCAGCTCCGGTTGACGGCGGTTGCCTGGGGTGGGAAGTGCGGATCGTTTTGTGCCAGCGTTTCCCGGAAAAATTTAGTTGCCTGCCCCGCCGACTGATGCGCCAGCAGGCCAGTTGCAGTATAGCGGCTGGCAAGGATAAAGCCGTTAGCACTTTCGCGTACCGTTTCCCGCCCAAGCGCATCATGCTGGAATGTCAGTGGCGCATGCTGGTTAAGCTGAAAGTGATTCAGACTCCCCGACAGGTTATAACCGAAGTGCAGGGTATTGCCATCGACACTTTCGCTGACAGGACGTCCGGTCAGATTATCCCATTCGCGCGTGATTTCCCGCCCATTGATACGCTCACAGGTCGGCAGGCCAGTGATTTTGTCATATTCGTATTCCACAACAACATCGGCATTAGTGGCTTTCACCAACTGATACCGCTTGTTGTATTCGTAACGCGTTGTGGCTTTCAGTACCCATTGGTTTTCTTCCGGTTGCCAGCTTTCCTGTTTGACCAGCAAACCAGCCGGGGAATAATGCCAGCGAAGCTGCTGACCGTCGGGATATTGCATCAGTGTGCGGCGTCCCCGTTTATCGTACTGATATTCAAGAGTACGCCCGGTAAAATCAGTTTCCCGGATAATCTGCCCGGCGGCATCCCGCGCATAACGGTAGGTTTCGCCAGTGGAGGCGGTCACTGAGTTCAACCGGGTCAGGCGGTCATAGCCAAAGTGTAATACCGTGCCATCGGGCCGGGTAACCTGAGTCAGCAGGTCAAACGCGCCGTAAGTATAGCGGGTGGTACGGCCTTCGCCGTCAGTCACGGCTACTACTCGCCGTTCACTGTCATAGGCCAGTTGTTGCGTGGTGCCATCCGGCAGTTCGATTTCCGTCAGGCTGCCGTTGAGACTGGCATGGTCGTCACTGTAGCGATAGCGGGTTTGTTGTTTCAGGGCATCGGTGAGTTGGCGCAGGCGGCCCAGTTCATCCAGTTGCAGTCCGGTGGTCTGACCGTCCGGTGTCATCACTGCGGCTAGTCGCTGTTGCTCGTCATAAGCATAGTGCCACTGGCGTCCGTCCGGTAGCAGGCGCTGACGCAATTCACCGTGCGTGCCGTATTGGTATTCTTCTTTGTGCCCCAATGGATTAGTCAGCGCTGTCAGGTTGCCTTGCTCGTCATAGTGAAATTGCCAGCGCTCACCGGTTGGCAGGACACTTTCAATGAGCTGTCCGTGTTCGTCATAGCCGTAAGCAAAGGTTTCTCCGGTCGGCAGGACCATTTCAGTCAGAGCACCATCAGGGTTGTAATCGAAAGTCGTGATCCCACCTGCTGCATCGGCTTCCCAGACGATTTGACTGTAGCGCCACTGGCGGCGTGTGACGCGCCCCAGCGGATCGACTTCACGGATCACCAGCCCGTTGTGATCGTAATGGTGCTGGGTTTCACCGCCTTCAGCATCCCGGTAAGTGGTGATACGCGCCTGGTCGTCGTAGCGGAAACGGTCACTCCAGTAGCCGCTGGGGGACATCATGCTCAGTACCCGCCCCTGCTCATCATAAGTGAGATGCAGATCAGTCTGGTCGGTATCGTGCCAGCGTATCATTCGCCCCTGTGCGTCATATTCATGCCACAGATGGTTATGCTGGAACGCATCATATTGATGCAGGTAACCCTGTGAATCATAGTGACAGGTCACCAGCCGTTGGTGTGTTTGTTGCTTGAGGTAATCCACTGTCTGGAGTTGCTGATCTTGATAACCCAGAATCAGCCGGAAGCCATCCGTGCGCGTGACTTCGATCAGTTGTGAGTGTTTATCGTAAATAAACCGGATCGCGTTCTGACGGCGATCAGTGATCGCGGATAGCTTGCGAATATTTCCAACGATGTGATTGAAATGATAGCTGAGTTGGGACTGGCGGTCGGTCAGTTGTAGTTCACCCGTTAATTCGCCGGTCAGCAGGTAATAGGGAATATGCTGATTACGGGCGAGTACCTGATTATCCGGCGTATTGAAATCATAGATGACTCCGTCTGCATCGGTGAAATTGATTTTGCCGTCAGTCAGTGCTAGCTGACGTGACCAGTCATCTGCCCATTTAGGGCCAAACAGGCCGTTTAAGTTGGCGGTGGAGCGATAGGTGCGGGTCAGGGTAATCGGCAATAATCCGGGGATAGCGAAAACTTATCCCCATGGCGCAGCACCAGCTTGTTGCTCTTATAAAGATTAATTTGGTAATTAATAGAATGATATCTTGTATGTTTTATTTTCTATCATTCGAAAAAAGGCTATTTGGTAGATTAATATCCATGTTATTTCGCGATAGTATTTTATTTTAAATAACTTACTTTGTTTATTTACCATTAATGTTCTTATTATATTCAATAAAAAATAATAACCATATTGATTAGGGTTTTGTTGATATTAAAAAAATAAAAGGGCGATATATTCGCCCTAATCGTTTATTTCATTTTTTAAATATGCGTTACTTCTTTGCAGCAGCCCGTACTTCCGTCACACTATTGCCACCAATTCCCCAGTTATCCGTTTCCACTTCATCAATAATGACAAATGTTGTTGCCGGATTCTTACCAAGTACATCCACCAGCAACTGGGTTGCACCTTCAATGAGTTGTTTCTTCTGTTCAGCAGTTGCACCTTCGCGGGTGATTTTGATGTTTACAAATGGCATAAATAACTCCTTTTTAGGTTTGTTATGAAATGATTCTGATGATGCGGTTTTGTTACATTTTTTTCTCTGCCGTAGCGATCCAGGCAGCGCAAAATAGGGTCAGTCGGGCAAAGAAATAGAAAAATGCCATCAGACCAATTACTGAGCCAAAGGCTGCGCCAGAAGGTGAACTGGCAAGGCGTGGCAACATCATGGTCATAATCGATTTAATGATCTCAAACCCAATGGCGGCCATTAATGTTCCCTGAAGCAGGGCTTTCCGCTCAGGCCGATGACGAGGTAAGATCCACAGTATCCATAGAAATAACAAATAATTGGCAGAAATGGAAATTGTCATGCCAATGGATGTCCATACGGGGCGTAGCCATTCGATACTTTCTAAGCCAAGCGCATGGACTATGGTTGCCTGAGCAGAGCCAGCGATGGAGTTCAGGGAAAGTGTTATCACTAATGCGAATAGCAGGCCAAACAGAGAGAAAACATCCCGAATATATTGAGAGTAGATTTTTTCTTTATCTTCGTGAGTACGTTCCCAGACATCACGGGACTGAGCACGGATCGCTTCCCGCAGGTTGCCGACCCAGTTCACGCCTGAGTAGAGCGCGATCGCCAAGCCTGTCAATCCAACGGTTGTCCTCTGTTTTATGGCAGTATCAACACTGTTTTTCAATGTATTTGCCAGCGTTGGGTCGCTGATGCTATTGGCAATACTATTGATGAGTTTTGCCAGCAAATCAGGATTGGAAGCCAGTACAAAACCTGCGATAGCAAAAGAGAGCATCAGTATTGGGATCAGTGACAGGAAGGAGAAATAGGTAATTGCTGCACCAAACTGACTTCCCATTCGATCATTGAAACGTTGAGCTGCCCGGATCAGATGGGCAATAAATGGTATATGGCGGATATAGTTGCCAATGCGTATCGTCACCGAAAGTGCTTTTTTGCTGCCATCTAGTCCTTTCTGTAATGGTGTGTTGGTTGTTCCTTTGCTGGAATGTTCCCTTTTTTCGAAATCATTTGGCATTACATCCCCTTGGCTTTGCCTGATATGACTGTACCTGATATGACTGTAATGTAGCCCATTATAGCCGTCCTCTTCCAAGTTGCAGCTTTGATCAGGTTGACTTATTCCAATCTTATTCCCAGAGAGGGTGAAGGGTAAGGATAAATGGTTAGCCGAATATGGGAAAAGTACGGCAGCTACGCTGCCGGCTACCGTACTATGTATTATGTGCGATGTGAGTGAATTAAAGAGAGGTCAATTAATCCAACGGGTGATTTTTGATCCAATTATGTGTAGCGGGTATTTCTGTATTGTGATTCTCATTTTTCACGAAAGGCATTTTGCCGGAGAAGACATTTTTCTGAGCTTCGTTAGCAAGACCTGCGATGGAATCCGGCAGGTTAACTCCTGTATTTTTACTTCTATCGTAGCCTGTTACAGATTGATGCTCGATTTGCCGGGTATTAACGGATACCTGCCCCTGTGTGCTGTCAATCCGGCTGCCGATTAATTGGGTTTTACCCGCGACGTCCAGATTCACTCCGTTAGTACCGTTGATGGTTGATTGCTCACCAATGGTTTCCTGATCGAGAGTATCGTAATTACTCTTGAGTTTCCCACTGTATCCTTTGAAGGCCGCGGTCAGGCGATCAGTCAGACTTGGGGCTTCCCCATTGGCTTTTTCATCTTTGGTTGCTGCTGTTTCAGGTGAGCTTTTGGGTAAGTTGCTGTCAGCAATCGGTAGTGTTGTTTTATGGGAATTATCTCCTTTGACGGTTTTGCTATACCCTAATCCTGCATCCAGACCGATATTTAGGCTATCAGTTCTATTTTTTAGGCTTTCAACATTAAGGTTGCCACCGATATTACCCGTCACTTGATTTGCGGTAATATTAGTTCCCTTGAGGGATGTATCTTGGGCACTGGTTAAGACAACATTACCACCAGAAACCTGGCTATTATGGTGAGTGACTTTGTTCAGGTGATCGACACCGAATTTAACTTCACCACCAATATTGTATTTGCTGTCGATGATGCTGTTATTTGTTTCTCCATTATCTCCCGCACTATCACTGCCTTCATTGTTACGAACTTTACTGGATACGCCACCTTTGCCTTTAACGTCAAAGTTCCAGCCGTTGTTGTTAACTGTATCCTGAGCAGCAGCCAGTTCAATTCCACCACGTTGCGCAGTCAAATCCACTTGTTTACCAGAGATATTCACACCTTGTAGTGTCAGATTATTGCCCGCATTCAGATTGATACCTTGTCCGCCAGTGATAGTACTGGTCTGGGCTGTGGTACTGTTCTGTTGGTTGGTGTTATAGCCTGCGCCTGCACTGCCACTGAAGTTTTTACCATCTGGATTAGTGCCTACAGTTAGGGATAGTTCTCCATTATAGCCGTAATTGTTCTGTTCCCTGTGATTGGTAGCCTGATTGAACTGAATATTTCCGCCAGAACTAACGTTTGTTCTGCCATTACCCGCATTCATGGATGTTCCCTGATAACGTGCGTCTCTGGTCACCTGAACGTGAATACCATTTTGGGCATTGATACCGCTGGTAACGGCATTGTTATCGCTGGTGGATGCTGCCTGATAGCTGCCGTTACCTTTGCCATTGACAGAAAGGTCACTGCCTGTGCTGGTGTAAATACGCAGATGAGCATCGCCAACAGTATTAGAAGAATTGTTGTTCTGACGATTGTAGGCTGCTTCACTGGTATGGCTGCCAGCAGTCAGTGACACGCCGCCTTTATTCGCCTGATACTGGGTTCCTTGATCGTAAACATCTCCATTAGTGGTTACTTTGATATCATCGGCTTTAACAGTAGTTACTACAGCATTTGATTGATAAGTATTGGTGTTATTGCTTTTGCCATTCATGGCAAGCTCAAGACCCGCATTTGGCAACCCGGTTTTTGAGATCGCGGTATCCAATTTCCCGTCTGTTGCCGCTTTGGCCGTTTTTTCTACCGGACGGGATGTTGCACTGTAATCGGCTGAACCACTGATTTCACCTCCTACCTGTAATTGGCTTGTGGTAGTTGATTCTGTATTGGCTGTCGCAACATTTTTAATACTGCCCGCATTAGCTTGATAAGTTCTTTGTACCTGATACTGAGTGCCTTGTTGTTTCAGTTCTCCCATTGCGTTCAGTTCAAGGTTGCCATTGATCTGAGCGTTTGACACTACCGCAGTAGTACGGTTCTGGGAATAAACATTATTGGAATAACTCCCCTCGGCTCCACCCCCGATCCTATCCATGCCACCAGTAGCGAATACACCGCCACGGACTTTGGTTTGTGAATTCTCGGTTGTTGCATGATCTTCTGCTGCCAGCAATGCGATGTTATCGCCTGTAATTTTGGCGTCACCCTGTGTTGTGACTAGCTTTGAGCTTGTGATGGTGACATTTTTTCCTGAGTTAATGGAAAGGTGATTACTCTGCAACTCGGCTTGATGTTGTGCAGTGGAATGGGTGTTCTGGTTATCGGTGGTATGCTCAAAACCTACACCAGCGCGGTATTGTTTATCTTTCGTCTCATTAGCGTAATAGTTCCAGTCAAGATTGGTTTTTTCCTGCTGATACTTATTTTGTGCATCAAAGGCAAGTACATTGATATTGCCTGATGTGTTCAGATTAAGCTCGCCTGCGCTTTTCGCCAGACTGCCAATAACATTGATATCTTTGTTACTGAGTAATTTCAGGTCAGTATCAGAAATTAACTGGCTACCGGAACTGGTTTGCTGGTTTGTGTGTTCCTGATTGGAATTTTTGGTGATATTAAAGATTGTTCCCTTTCTCTCATCAACCTTTTTGTAGGAATGATTAACGGCATTATCGATGACTAACTGCCCATCATTAGCTTCAACATACGCTCCTTGTTTCGCTTTTACCTTACTGCCGGTAATCGTGACACCATTTATTCCAGTCAGCAGTAAATGCCCATCTGCCTTGATGTCAGAGGCATGGTGTGTTTCCACTTTGTCCTGGTTGTCTTGATTACTCCCACCTGCAATGCCACCCCAATAGTGTTTATTTTTCTCGACGTGAAGATCATTGACGAGGGATTGCGTAGTGACTTTTACCTGTTGCCCCGCTGAAACAATCAGGTTTTTGCCTGAATGTACCTGAGAGCCGATAATTTCGGCGTTAGCTCCTGCGTTGATCCCAAGATCTCCCCCGGCGTTCAACTCACTGTTGACACTGCGTTGAGCAGTATTGACTGTTGTCCAGTTACCGGTTTGCAGTGCCAGGGAGTGATTTTTTTTATAGCCTGTTTCAACAGTCATTTCTGATTCCACTAAACCCGCCAGTTTTACATCTTGTTTAGCGGATATGGAGAGTTGGTTTTCGGCGATAATTTTACTGCCAAGCACTTCTGCATTGCCTTCGTTGGCGGTCAGATGAACATTTTCCCGTGCTTTGAGGGAGTTTCCTTCATATTGATACTTTTCATTCTCATTGGTGACATCATACTGCCAGGATAATCGCCATTTGTTGTTGACGTTACGGTTAAGCTGGTGAAGTTGTTGACCATCCAGCTTCAGATTAGCGCCAGTCAGTTTGATATTATCCCCTTCAATATCGGTTGCCATCACCTGATTCTTCTGGTGGGCGACCAGCGTGATGTTCTTACCGGTCAGTTGAGTGCGGGCAATGGATTCGTTAATTTGCTTTTGCGAGGTATGAACACCACTAAAACGGCTATCATAGTTATCTTCGCCTGTTTCATGTGATGCATTCCGGTTAAGGCGCCCTTGAGACAGCAGGTTTTTGCCCTGCAATATAATATCTCCGCCTTGCAGGTTAGCCGCCTCCAATTTCACGTCACCGTGGGAGGTCAGGTAAATACCATCATCAGCAGTCATCTTACCTTGCAGATTGACTCCGCTTCCTTCCGCAGTATTCAACAGACGAATACGTCCCGCTTGCATACTACCGAGGTAGTAACTATCAAGTGCGTCCATAACTGATTGTTGTGATGTCAGGACCTGACCATCTGCTGCAATCTGGTTATTTCCCATTGTGATATTGAGCGTTTTTGGGGTGATGACTTTGCCGTTGATATCAACTCTGGGGGCAATAAGGTTCAGAACATCATTATGGGACAAGCCATTGTTTCTGATATTTAGGGCATTTTGGTTATCGAAGTTCTTGAATCCTTGCAGGATACCATTTTCAACTAATGGGTTACCGACAACCAGAGATGCCTGATTCGTGTTGATAAAGCCACAGCCGTTGCAGGTGATGCCATTGGGGTTTGCCAGCACATAATCGGCGGCCATGCCGAAGATCTCTTGTTTTCCGAGTAAGAATGAAGGGTTACGGCTGACCACTTCATTCAGAATGATACTGGCGGCTTGCCCATTCAAATTATTGTTGGCTGATAATTGCCCGGCCAGTTCCGATTGTCCATTAACCAATGAGTTATTTAATACTGCCCCCATTTGATTGACATTAAAATCCTGATACTGGTTATGGGATAGACCCGAATCGGAAGGGGCGACGATATTGACGACTGTAGCGCCTGTTTCTGCAATGGTGACATCCGGGCGATGAGCTGCATCACCACCGGGCGTAATGCCGTTGGCAAAACTGGTTGAACAAGTTGTCAGAATAATTGCCATTGATGCAGCAAGTTTCCCCGCAGGAGATAATCTGAACTTTTTTCTCTTCATATTATTACCTCTGTTTACTTTCTTTCTTGTGAGTGTGCAGCTACCTTGGAAGAAGGCTCCCAAGTTGGCTACGGTTAAAAAAACTGATGATTTAATAAGCTAAAAAGTGTAAGAAAAACGGGTTAATAGCTGCATGGGTTCATCCTTACCTGTATTTTTATGGGCTAATGTTTTGCCACGGCTCATCTCAACATCGGCAGAGAAATGTTGATAGCGCAAAGTCATACCAACACTTAATCCCGTATTGCTTTTCCATGATTCCTGTCGGTTGTGGCTTTTGATCTGGCCGATATCTGCGCCGATACGCAGGGTAAGTGAACTTTCAGACAGTGGTATTGAATGGGATAAGGTATTTCTCAGATACCAGCCATTATCTGCGGAAAGGACGTTATTACTGAACCCCCGCACAGTATTACGGTCGGTAATATTGATCCACTCAACACTGGGTAAGCCTTTTGGACTGTACTGAGCGTAAAACTGGCTGTTAAATCGATACGGCATGGTAAGTAGTTTGAAGTGCTGCTGTAAATTTATTGATAGCTTCCCTTTGGTAAATTGTTTATTCAGGTTGTCTGTGGAGGTTTGGGCACCGAACCACGGTGTTCCTTGCTCAATACCGGCATCAAAAGTAATAAGTCCACTGGGAATAATTTGTAAGTGGCTTATTCCCAGTGAAAACACAGTTAATGTTTGGCTACTGTGCCTAAGTTTCCCGACACCAAAATAGTTGTTGTAATTCTTGTAGACGAATTGACTGTTGACCGTCGAGAGTTGCGATTGATTACGGTGGAATATCCAGTCCATTCGTATGCCCGACTGTTGTGAACTACCGTGCAGTTTGATTGAGTGTTTCGGCAATTTTAGATGGCTTGTATAGCGGGAATAGCTGGTAAAGCCGCTGAAAGTCACAGCCCCGTAAGGGAGCGAATAGAACAGGGTGGTGGCCCGGTTATATTGGGTATTGGGTTTATCGAGAGTACTGACACCGCTGAAGCTGATGAAATCTGATAATCCCAGGGGGCTGTCTATACTGGTATTCAGTCGGCCAATCCATTTACCGGTGCTTTTTTGCCCATAATTATCGGTTATTGTGGTGATCCGCCACGGAGTGGAATGCTGGTTATGCAGCCTGATGATAGAACCGCCATTAACTGAACCGGGTAGAATATCGAGCGTTGTTTTGTTTGATTGCAGACGATTCGACTGATCCAGCCCTTGATCCAACTGATTAAGATTCAAAGGTTGATTGATCAAACCGGGGAATAACATCCGGCTGTTAACCCAGTGATCACCGCCCTCAATGGCTTCGACGAATCCTTCAACAACATTGAGCCCCAATTCTCCACGATGATTGAGAGGAATAAATTGTACCCGCGCCGTAATATAGCCTTTGGCAAGATAGAGATTAGTGATTTCTGCTGTCAGTTTGTTGATGTCATTGTTAGTAATGCAATGATCGGGTAATGCACTGAGTGTATCCAAATCTGCCAGAGAGAGCAGAGTCATCCCCTGAAGATAAACACCATTGATATCCAGACAGGGTGGGGCTTCAACCAATACGGGTGATACAGTTTGTGGCGCAATGGTATCAGTACGATCAATGAATTCTTGATGTCGGCGTTGTTCAATTAACCGGCCTATTTCTCGTGAACTGTCCTGTAAGGTTCTTCTGGCTTCATCCATGGTGGATTCAGCCATAGCGGATTCAGTCATAGATAGTGCAAAGTCGGGTGTTTCAGGCAATGCGATTACCTGAATGGAGGTAGATAATAAGAGGATTATTGCTGTATTTTTGAACATCGTAACACCCAAATGACAATGGTTAAGTTGAAATGTAACCTGAGATCTATCAGATATGGTTATAATGGTTCACTAATTAATCATTAAAGCATAGAAATTATTTTATTTGGCTCTAATTAACGGGAGCAGTCTGTCTTATATGATTATTTATAGTTATATATTTAACTTAACCGTTTACTATCACCCATTTTGGTTATGTTTTGCCGCGTAATTTAGAGTTAACTCAAATGAGAAGCAGATTTAATTGAAATTTCAAATAAATGGTGGAAAGACATGAATTTTGTTTTTTTTAAATTCATGTTTAAAAATGTGACATTGGTTATTAATAGTACATGTGATTATTAATTTATATATTCTTATTTATTGAGAAAATAATCACTATATAAAAATCTCACTTTTAAAAAAAACAAAAAAATAAAATATAAACAAGGAAAAAATGAATTAAAGTAAATTAATAGGGGGAGGTAATGTAGGAGAGTATTATTCAGCCAATGAATAATATTCATTGGCTGAAAATTTATTGCTAAAAACTTATTATCTAAAACTTGATGAATAAGATATTAAGCAACAATTGGCGCGCGCCAGTCGTCAGCACCAGAAGTACCAGCAGTAGTGTGTTCCCACTCGATCTTACGGTAAGAGAGAGAAACACGAACCAACTGAGTGAATTCAGATTTTGCCGGGTCCTGGCAGTGTGGCATTTTGCAGTCGATGTCAACGATAGTTGCGTCTATCAGTTTAGTCGTAAAGAAATGCTCTTGTTTACCTTCGATAGAAGTACGATACCACTTCAGTTCTACAGTTGTTAACATTTCGCCTGAAGCCAGTGCGTTGTAAAGCAAAGGAACTGCTTTATTCAGTGCAACGGTGAAGCGGAATGGTTTATGTGCACGCTGACCAGAAGGCTGACCAGATTGTGGATCAGTTGGAACAGTAACAATGTGGTCAAATTCTTGAACCAGCATTTCGTCTTCATGACCCTGAACAAAGATATTGCCTACAGATTCAGCAGTGAATGCGCCAGCAGTGATATTACCCTGAGTTTTTCCGTTGATGGAAATATAACATGGAGTTGGCATATGAATATCCTATAAAAATTTACCAATATAAGTGTAAGTGCTCATTCCTTGCGTGATTATTCCATTCATTGATGAAATAAAATTAGCGATGCCGAACACTCGGGGCGAATAATAAAGCTGAAATTGTCTAATGCAAAGTTATTTGTAAATTGCAACGCGAGTTCAAATTCAATGACAAATAAAAATTTTATAATCATTGCCGTTGTGATATTTATGACTAAGTTTTTATAAAAAGCAAGATTGTTTTCCTGTACAAAAATTAATCTTCATATTTTTGATTTATATAATTAATTGATAAATAACGTGTTTTAATTTTTAAATTATATGATTTTTATGATCATTTATAAAGTGTGATGTACGTCAAAAATATGAGTTGGATAAGATTTTTAATGGAGAATAATTAATCCAAATAAATAAAAAATATACTTGATAATAATGATAGGACACAAACTTGCAGACTATATTTTATTCATAACATATGAAAAATATTACTTTATATACAATTGACAGGTAATCGGTCTGTATACTCTTATAGAGAGTAAAGCCAAAGTTTTCTCTATTTTGTAAGGGGAAAATATTTATAATTTTCTAGAAAGCACGATAAAAGTACTAAAAGCCAGAATAGAGGGTGTTATCAATAAGTGTTTTGGCTTTACATCAAAAAAATAAAGTGTCAAACTCGCTATTGACGATTTTTTATATCGATGTTTACTTCCACGATTGGATAGAATATCTCTGTATCTTTATCTATATGCTGATATATAAAAATCTATTTGTTCCTGCAAATACAGTTGTCTTCCGCAGCCTATTTCTTTAGGAAGGACTGCTGCATTTGTTATACGGTTAAACATTGTAATTATTCTCTTTCCAATAATGGGTTGTTAGACAGTTCATGGTTGTATTAGCCAAAGGGTTGAAATATGAGTAAGAATAGTCCTGGTAGCGTAGCTCCGAAAGAAAGAATTAATATTAAATATGTTCCTAATACCGGCGACCAGACCGCAGAAGTTGAATTACCTCTGAATCTTCTGGTTATTGGTGATTTGAAAGGAAAGAAAGAAGATACGCCAATTGAAGAACGACAGACCGTTTCCGTGAATAAAAATAATTTTAATGCGGTAATGAATGAGGCGAACATCAACCTGACTTTTAACGTCCCTAATCGCCTTGAAGAAAATAGTGAAGACGATCTACCAGTTAATCTGGAAATTAAATCACTGAGTGATTTCTCACCGGATAATATCGCTAAGAAAGTACCAGAGCTGAATAAACTGCTGGAACTGCGTGAAGCATTAGTTGCATTAAAAGGTCCTCTGGGAAATATCCCTGCATTTCGCGCTCGCTTGCAGTCACTGCTGGATGATGAATCCGTTCGTGAGCAACTCCTGAAAGAACTTGAAATCATCAATAAAAAATAACTCGTTAAAGGAATTTTAAATGGCTCAGCACGAAGAAAACAGCACAGCACTTGCTTCTGGCGCAACGACTTCTCTGCTTGATGAAATCATGTCTCAAGCGAGGATGACTCCTGAAAATGATGGCTATTACATTGCAAAACAAGGTGTAGCAGCCTTTATCGGCAGCATTCTGGACACAGGCTCTAACGAAGAACCGATCAACAAACTTCTCGTTGATAAAATGATCGTTGAGCTTGATAAAAAGCTGAGTGAGCAGATGGATGAAATCATGCACGCTAAGCCGTTCCAGGAGCTGGAATCTTCCTGGCGTTCCCTGAAAATGCTGGTGGATCGCACTGATTTTCGTGAGAACATCAAAATCAACGTGATTCATGCGACTAAAGATGAATTGTTGGAAGACTTTGAATTCTCTCCTGAGATCATCCAGTCCGGTTTCTACAAACATGTTTACTCTGCGGGTTATGGCCAGTTCGGTGGTGAACCTGTTGCTGCCGTTGTTGGTAACTATGCTTTCAGTAACACCACGCCTGACATCAAATTGATGCAGTATGTCAGTTCGGTCGGTGCAATGGCTCATGCGCCATTCCTGTCTTCTGTTTCACCAGAATTCTTCGGTGTTAACAGCTTTACTGATCTGCCGGCTATCAAGGATCTGAAATCTGTATTTGAAGGCCCTTCACACACCAAATGGCGTTCATTGCGTGAGTCTGAAGATTCCCGCTACCTGGGCTTAACTGCGCCACGTTTCCTGCTGCGTCTGCCATATTCCACCGTTGAAAATCCAATCAAAAACTTCAACTATCAGGAAAATGTCAGCCTTGACCATGAACACTATCTGTGGGGGAACACTGCTTATCTGTTGGCAAGTTGTTTGACTGACAGCTTCGCTAAATATCGCTGGTGTCCGAACATCATCGGTCCACAAAGTGGTGGTGCAGTAAACGATCTGCCGGTCCATCTGTATGAAGCAATGGGCCAGGTTCAGGCGAAGATCCCAACTGAAGTACTGATCACTGACCGTCGTGAATTCGAACTGGCGGAAGAAGGCTTCATTACTCTGACTATGCGTAAGGGGAGTGATAACGCTGCATTCTTCTCTGCAAACTCGGTTCAGAAACCAAAAATTTTCCCAAATACCCGCGAAGGGAAAATTGCGGAAACCAACTACAAGTTGGGTACTCAGTTGCCATACATGTTCATCATCAACCGCCTGGCACACTACATCAAAGTCTTGCAACGTGAGCAGATCGGCTCCTGGAAAGAGCGCCAGGATCTGGAACGCGAACTGAACATGTGGCTGAAACAATACATTGCTGATCAGGAAAACCCACCGACTGACGTTCGTAGCCGCCGCCCACTGCGCGCTGCTGAAATCAAGGTATTGGACGTTGAAGGCGATCCAGGCTGGTATCAGGTGGCAATGCAGGTTCGCCCACACTTCAAATACATGGGTGCAAGTTTCGAACTGTCTCTGGTCGGACGTTTGGATAAGGAATAATCATGGCTGCGCTGTACAGTTGGAACAGAGGCAGCTCTGCCAGTCTGTTCGAGCGCATTCAAGGGAAGAGCCTCGGCTCTTCCCGTCAGTCAAGGATGCGTGCACTGCTTGATTCTATTAAGAAGCATTTGAACGAAGTGCTGAATACGCGCCCTGGTGCTTGCCAGAGTGCCATTGAATTGGGTGTCATTGATCTCAATGATGCAACTGCAACGTCAGTGGATTTCAAGCAAAGTATCGAATGGGCGATAGAAGAGTGCATCAGAAATTATGAGCCCAGAATATCAGCGGTTTCTGTCAGTGCCATCAATGATGATTCAGATCCGTTGTTATTGAGCTTTCATATCAGTGCTGAGGTTTCCCTGGATGATATCAACGATGTTGTGGAATTCAGCATCCAGTTGGATAACAACCGGCGCTATTGCCTGGAGCGAACTCAATAAATGTCATTTGAAAAATATTTCAGAGATGAGCTGAACTATTTGCGACAACTGGGGAAAGAAGCCGCAGTTGAGCGTCCTCATCTTGCCGCATTTCTGTCTGAACAAGGCTCTGATCCTGACGTTGAACGTTTGCTTGAAGGTTTTGCATTTCTGACAGGCAATCTGCGGGCAAAGATTGACGATCAGTTCCCCGAACTGACTCACGGCTTGCTTAATATGCTCTGGCCTAATTATCTGCGTCCGACGCCCAGTATGACCATCATCGAATATACCCCTGATGAGAGTGTTGTGACAAAAGCAACACAGGTTAAGCGTGGCACACAGATTATGAGTAATCCGTTGTCAACTCATGATGATATTTACTCGAACGACCATTCTTTGAACGGACAATCGAGTGGCAAAAGAGACGATCATAGCCGCTGCACTTTTACATTGTGCCGCGATGTCTGGCTTTTTCCTCTCTCCATTCAGGACATTTCCGTTAATAACAGTAATGAGCAAGGGATTATTGGCCTGAATTTTGCCTCGAAAACGGAACTGAACTTGCATGAACTGGAACTGGGTAAATTGCGGTTCTATCTGAGTGGCGATGACTATACCACTTCTCAACTCTATTTCTGGCTCTGCTATTACTTCAGAAAAGCGGAATTGGTTATTGGTGATACGGTCATTCCTCTGCCGGATTTTGATTTTGTACCAGTCGGATTCGAACGTGAAGATGCCCTGTTGCCTTATCCTAAAAATGCTTATATGGGATATCGCATTTTGCAGGAATATTTCTGTTTTGCGGAAAGTTTTCTGTTTTTTGACGTTAAGGGATTCCCTGAACTGCCTGAAGATCTCAAAACCAAAGATTTCAAACTGAATTTATATTTTTCTCAGGCGTTACCACCAGAAGCTAAGATCCGCCACGATACTTTCCGCCTGCACTGTACGCCGGCTATTAATCTGTTTCCGATGGACAGTGAAGCGATTGAACTAAATGGCAGTCAGACGGAATACCCACTGAAGGCCAGTTATAGCTTTCCAGATAACTACGACATCTTTTCTGTAGATGGTGTTGAAAGTTGGCTGACGGGAGAAAATGGTGAACGCAGTCGGGCACGTATCGGTGAACGGGTTTACACCCCGTTTGAAAGTTTCAATCATCAGATTGATAACGAAGATGAACACTCAATGCGCTATTACCGTCTGCGAGTGAAAGAGTCACCTTTCCGCAGAGGGTTGGAACATTTCATCTCATTTGTACGTGGGGATGAATCAGCTTTGCTCAGGCTCAAACTAAAAGAAAACGTCTCTATCAGCCTGACGTGTACCAACCGTGAATTGCCGTTACAGCTTCGTGTCGGCGACATTAATTATCCCTCTATCGGCAGCCCGTCATTTGCGACATTCCGCAATATCACGCGTCCGTCAGTACCGCTTTATCCGTTGCTGGATGGTGGTCTGCACTGGTCGTTGCTGTCAAATATGTCGCTGAACTACATGTCATTGCTGGATAAGGATGCGCTGAAACAGGTTCTGCGTACTTACGATTTCCCAAGTATTCACAACCGACAGTCCAAACGATCATCACAGAAACGGCTTGATGCCATTGAAAAGATTGAGACAGAGCCGACAGATCGCCTGTTCCGCGGGCATCCTGTGCGTGGTTTGCGTTCCACTTTGTATATCCGGCAACAGGCATTCAGTTCGGAAGGTGAGCTGTATCTGTTCAGTACGATTCTGTCACGGTTTTTCTCACTGTATGCCAGCGTCAACGCTTTTCATATGTTGAAGGTAATCAATTTAGATAATCAGGAATGTTATGAATGGCCGGTACAGATAGGTCAACACTCGTTGATGTAATCACTGAGCAAGATCCTGCCACACCACTGGCATTGGACATCTCACGATACAACTTTTATCAACTGGTCGAATTGCTCAATCAGTTGGCGGTAGCGTGGGAAAAAACCGGGGAGACGGATAGGCCTGATCGTGAATCTGTCCGTTTTAAATCCAATGCCAGCCTGGCATTTCCTACTCGTGATGTGATTGCACTGAAGCAATCCAGGCAAGGGTATTTTGAGCTGGAAGTCTCTTTCATGGGGCTACATGGCAGCCAATCTCCGATGCCGGGTTATTACCTGGATTCACTGGCGTGGGAAGACGCACAGGGTGAAAACCGACTGACGGATTTCCTCAATCTGTTCAACCACCGCTTAATCACGCTCTTGCACCAGATTTGGCGGAAATACCGCTATTACATCTGCTTTAAGCAAGGCGGGGAAGATAGCTTCTCTCAGCGCATGTTCTCGCTGGTGGGATTGGGAAGTGATGTCAACCGCCGGATGCTGAACATCAACCATAGCAAAATGCTGGCGTATGCCGGGTTGTTGGCAAGCCCCGGTCGTTCACCGGAAGTGATATGCAGCTTGGTTTCCCACTGTTTTGATTTGCAGGATGTCACTCTGCACGGCTGGCAATTCAGAAAAGTCATCATCCCCGTTGATCAACAGAATCGACTGGGTGGCACGAATAAAGGGCAAAAGATTGGTGATACCGAACTGTCTGTATTAGGGCAGAACTTCACCATCGGATCATGGATAGGGGATTACAGCGGAAAGTTTCTGCTCAGTATCAACAACCTGGCCCGTGATCGGTTCCTGTCATTTCTGCCGGACGGAAAGAACTATCTCCCGTTAGTGATGTTTATCTCTTTCGTCATGCGCAGCCAGTTTGCCTGGGAATTGCGTCTTGGCCTGGCGGAAAATCAGGTCAGTGGCATGGTGTTGGGGGCGAAGCAGAATAACCATCTGGGGTGGACCAGCTTTCTTGGTGAGCCAGAAAAGAAACCCTCTGTCACAATTTCAGTTATGGAATAACGACTATGGAAAAATATCAACCAACGCTTTCATTGCGGGTGCTCAACAGTGAGCAACTAGAGAGTGGTCGAGCCGCCAGTTACCAGTTTTCGACACAGGGCGGTACGGTCGGCAGCAGTGAAAGTCACTTGTGGTCTGTTCAGGACAGCCAGGGCAATATCCAGCCGTCACAATTCGCCATTCAATGGCGTGATGGTTCATTCTGCCTGCAAGTGCTTGCTGATCCAGTACAGATAAATAATGCCCCATTAACACCGCAATCCGGTCTGATCCGTTTACAACAGGGAGATCAGATTAAGGCGGGTAACTTGTCCATCAAGATCCACATCAGTTTTTCTGAAGCGGATCAGGTTGATCCTTCGACGGTATCACCGGAGGCGTTGGTTTCCAGTTACAGAAATCCGCTGGATGCCATGATGGAAGGTGTATCGCTACAAAAATCTGTGTTTGCCAAAGATGACAGTATTGCGCCAACCGTCATGCACCGTTTCAGCGATGATCCTCTCAGAGTACTTGATAGTGAAAGTTTGACTACGTTGCAACCACAGGTTGAAGCCGATGATACGGAGCAGCTTTTGCCGCCGGATCATTATCAATCCCCCCCATTTGCTAACCCTATTTCTGATAACCGAGGCAGTGTTATGGATCAGGAGTTTCTTGATTTACCGGATATCGCTTCCGATCGGCATTACGAAGATATGGATGTTGATCATGTTGCTATTACCCCTTTGATGCGCGGACTGGATACGCAATTACCTCTGCATGACACCCAACAGGCCAACGATTTTCTGCAAGAGATGGGTAAGACCATGAAAGCGGCGATCGAAGGACTATTGGCTCTCCAGCGTGAACAGCACGGATTGCGTGATAAACAGCTTCGTCCTATTGAGGATAACCCATTACGTCTGAATATGGATTATGACACCACCATGCAGGTGATGTTTTCCGAGCAGAAAAGTCCGGTACACCTGTCAGCACCCGCTGCCGTAGCGGAAAGCCTGCATAACCTACAACTGCATTATCAGGCCAACCGGACAGCGATCTCCGCGGCGTTGGATACCATGCTGGAAGCCTTTTCCCCTGAACAATTACTCCGCAGATTCTCACACTATCGCCGTAGTAATGAGGTCAGGAACAAAGATGCGTCCTGGGCGTGGGAAATGTACACCAACTATTACCGCGAATTAGCTTCCAGCCGCCAGCAGGGGTTTGAAAAGTTATTCCGCGAGGTGTACGAGCAGGCTTATGACCGCGCACTGCGTCAGGGCTTAGAGGACACCAGTGATGAAACGTTCCGGTAGTCAGCGCATATGGGCCACAGGGATCTTATTACTGTCAGTGATGTTACTGAACGGCTGTAGCAGCGCATGGAACGCCACTAAAAAAGTTGGGCAGGTCATTTGGGACCCTTCCACTCCCGTGGGAAGTCCGAGTGAACAAGCCTCAATCGCCAACATCACATTGTTGGCTGAACCCGATATCAACCCCAATGAAAGTGGTGAACCAGCACCTGTTGAGATGAATCTGGTTTATCTCAGTGAAGATTCGCGTTTTCTGGCTGCCGACTATGACCAACTTGAAAGTGACAAGCTCGAAAAGGCACTGGGGAAAAACTACATCGATCATCAGGATTACACTCTGTTACCGGGGCAATACAAGCCGCTGGAAACAATCACATTGGAAAAAAAGAACCGTTACATCGGTGTCATTGTTCATTATGCAGGCGTCAATCAGTCTGAATGGAAAAAGATCATCCGGGTAAAAGACATGGGTCGCCATTACAACATCTTGGTGCATGTCAGAAATAACGACGTCGAACTTAGAAAAGAGGAGGAAGAGTAATCATGCCAGGAAAAAATCGGGTGATTTGGCACGAAGGATTATTCATCAAGCCACAACATTTCCAACAACAACAAAAACACAATGATTATCTGGCTCATAGTCTTGTCTCCGTGCTGACAGCATACGGTCATGGTTTCAGCTCCGTGAGTATCAATGATGATTTGCTCAAGCTAGGACGCATCGGTATCACTGAAGCCAGCGGTATTATGCCGGACGGTACAGTATTTTCAGCACCGAGCCAGGATCTGCTGCCAAAACCGCTGGATATTGAAAATGTCAATGATCTGAAAAGCAAAGATGTCTATCTGGCATTACCGATGTCCAGCGATACCATTCGTGAAGTGGCTGATCGGGATGCTGAGATTCAAAGTGCAGTACGTTATCGTGAATTGCCGAGTGATATTCGTGACCTGCATACCAAAGGCGGTGATTCCTCCATTCTTAATCTTGCTCAATTGACGCCGGTATTGATGCAAGGTTCTGAAGATATGAGTGCCTACACTGCCATTCCGCTGTGCCGCATCAAAGAAAAACAGAAAGATGGCACAGTTGTTCTGGATAACGAATTTATTCCGACCTGCCTGTCCATTTTTGTCGCTGACAAACTAAAACGCTTCATGGTGGAAATTGACGGGTTATTGACAGAACGTTCAAGAACATTGGCGAAACGCATCGGTTCTCCAGGTCAGCAAGGCGTTGCAGATGTGGCCGAATTTATGATGCTTCAACTGTTGAACCGCGTTCAACCTTTGTTCAATCATTATGCTAAACAAACCGTCCTGCACCCGTTGCATTTGTATACCCAATTGATCCAAACCTGTGGTGAACTGAGAACCTTCACGGACACAAGCCGTCTGCCGGGAAATATTCTGGCCTATGACCACAATAATCTGACAGATACTTTCCAGGACGCTATGCACGCCATCCGCGATGCGCTGAACGTTGTTCTGACACCTCGTGCAACATCAATTGCCCTGAAACAGAACGAAGGGGGTATTCGTGTCGCGACACTCCACGACAACGACTTGTTGCGCAAAGCCGAATTTGTTCTGGCTATCAGTGCCAGTACACCACAGGAACAGTTGCGTCGTCAGTTCGTACAGCAAACCAAAGTCACTTCTATGGAACGTATCCGTGATCTGGTCAGCGTCCAGTTGCCGGGTGTACCACTGATTGCGTTGTCCGCAGCACCTCGCCAGTTGCCATATCACTCTGGATATACCTACTTCCGTCTGGATCAGAAGAGTCCGGCATGGAAAGAGATCCAGCAGGGCAATTCCATCGCATTCCACGTATCAGGGGATTTCCCTGACTTAGATATGCAGCTCTGGGCTATCAGGGGCGGTAAGGATTAGTTATGAGGATTAGTCATGAGTGATATCAATGTTGACAGTCCGTCACTGGAAAAATTTGAAAAACAGGCTGAAACGCTGAGAACGTTTCAGCGCCAGTACCAGCTACCGTTACGTGGTGAAAGCCTTAACCCGATGATCGACGCAGCCACGCCTTTACTGGGGATGGTACTGCGTTTGCAGGACATGAGTGATCAGGCACTGCCAGATAAGCTTTACCAACAGGTTGTTACTGATATTCGCGCTATTGAGCAGCTTCTGCAAACTAAAGGTTATGAACCCGGTGCGATTGTTTCATTCCGTTACGTACTGTGCACCTTTATTGATGAAACCGCATTGGGGCACGGTTGGAACAGCCAGAACGGGTGGTTGAAGCAATCACTGTTGGTGCACTTCCACAATGAAACTTGGGGCGGTGAGAAAGTCTTTGTGTTGCTCGAACGCCTGATGGGAGAGGCTCAGCGCTACCAACATCTGCTGGAGTTCATTTACCTCTGCCTCTGTCTTGGTTATCGCGGACGTTACAAAGTCAGTACCCAGAAAAATGATGACTTTGATCGCTTGTTCCGCCGCTTGCAGCAACAGCTTCACTCACTGCGTGGAGAAGCACCGCCGACTACGCTGTATGTCAATATCAACGAGCAAGATGCACGCTATCGCCTGAGCAGGCGTTTGAAAATTAAACACCTGTTTGTGATAAGCATCGGTCTGCTGATTGCGATTTATAGTTTTTATGCCATCCGCCTCGGTGATCAGACTCAAGACATATTAAAGCAGCTAAATAACTTATTAAGATAGGAAGTCGCCATGATTCAGATTGATCTGCCCACTCTTGTAAACCGTTTAAACCCGATGACCCGTCATGCACTGGAAGCGGCGGCGGCATCCTGCGTCAGTCAGCAGCAACCTGAGATCACGGTTGCTCAGCTACTGTTTCAAATGATCGATACACCACTCAGTGATGTGCGTTTGATCCTTAACAAAGCAGACGTCGATAAAGATCTGCTGAAAGAGCAACTCGATCAGGTGGTCACACATCATCAGGCGATTGTACAAACTTATCCGAACTTTTCTCCAATGCTGGTGGAATGGTTACAGGATAGCTGGCTGCTGGCTTCCACTGAGATGCAGCATAGCGAACTGCGCAGTGGCGTAATGCTGATTGCCCTGTTGTTTAGTCCTCTGCGCTATCTGGCTCCGCAATCTGCGCGTCTGCTGGCGGGCATTAACCGTGAACTGCTGCGCCAGAACTTTACTGAATGGACAAATGGCTCTGCCGAACAGCCTTTCAGTGTCAGCGATAAAGAGGGGCAAGGTGTACATCCGGCAAACAGTGACAGCCTGTTGGCGCGCTTTACCCAGAACATGACTGAGCAGGCGCGTCAGGGCAAACTCGATCCGGTACTGTGCCGTGATAATGAAATTGACCTGATGATCGACATTCTTTGCCGCCGTCGTAAAAACAATCCCATCGTTGTGGGTGAGGCGGGTGTAGGTAAAAGTGCCCTGATTGAAGGATTAGCGCTGCGGATTATCAACGATCGTGTACCGGATAAACTGCGTAACAGCGAATTGCTGACTCTGGATCTCGGTGCGTTGCAGGCAGGAGCCGCAGTCAAAGGTGAATTTGAAAAACGTTTCAAAGGCATCATGACTGAAATTCATCAGTCATCTGTACCGATCATCCTGTTTATTGATGAAGCCCATACCTTGATTGGGGCAGGTAATCAGGCGGGCGGGCTGGATATCTCCAACCTACTGAAACCTGCACTGGCGCGTGGTGAACTGAAAACCATTGCTGCAACGACATGGGGCGAGTACAAAAAATACTTTGAGAAAGACGCGGCATTGTCTCGTCGTTTCCAGTTGGTGAAAGTCTCTGAGCCTAGTGCAGAAGAAGCAACCATCATTATGCGTGGCCTGAGAGCCATCTACGAGCAGGCACATGGTGTTCTGATCGACGATGAAGCACTGAGAGCATCAGCCGTATTGAGTGACCGTTATCTCTCTGGTCGTCAGTTGCCGGATAAAGCGATTGATGTTCTGGATACCGCTTGCGCCCGTGTAGCCATTAACCTGACATCGCCACCGCGTCAGATTTCTTCCCTGACGACCGAACTTCATCAAATGCAGATGGAAATCGATGTGCTGGAAAGAGAACAACGGATGGGGCTGAACGAACATGCAGAAAGACTGGAAGAGCTGCAAAACCAGCAACAAGAGATCCAGGAACAACTGACCACACTGGAAAGCAGTTGGCAGCAACAGCAGGAACTGGTGAAGCAGATCATTGAATTGCGCAGCCAACTGTTATCTGGTGATGAAGCAGAAAATAATGTGAGCGAACAGGAAGAACCTGCGACAGAACCCGCCGATGAACCCTCTCTGATCGAAAAACTGGCTCAACTCAACGCACAATTGGCTGAACTTCAGCAGCAACAAACACTGGTTTCTCCGCATGTGGACAAAACCCAGATTGCCGCTGTTATCGCTGAATGGACGGGGGTTCCGTTGAACCGTTTGTCACAGAGCGAATTATCAATCGTGACTGAATTGCCTATCCATTTGGGCCAAAACATCAAAGGGCAGGAAATTGCTATTCAATACCTGCATAAACACCTGTTGACTGCGCGTGCTGATCTGCGTCGTCCGGGGCGTCCTCTGGGAGCATTCCTGTTGGTAGGGCCAAGTGGCGTCGGTAAAACCGAAACAGTATTGCAACTTGCCGAACTGATGTTTGGTGGACGTCAGTACCTCACGACAATCAATATGTCTGAGTTTCAGGAGAAACACACGGTTTCACGTCTGATCGGTTCTCCTCCGGGTTATGTGGGATACGGAGAAGGCGGCGTGTTGACCGAAGCTATCCGTCAGAAACCTTATTCCGTTGTCTTGTTGGATGAAGTGGAAAAAGCTCACCCGGATGTATTGAATCTGTTCTATCAGGCATTCGATAAAGGTGAACTGGCAGATGGTGAAGGCCGTATCATCGACTGTAAAAACGTTGTGTTCTTCCTAACCTCCAATCTGGGTTACCAAACCATTGTTGATTACGCCGAACAACCAGAGCAGATCAATGATCAGCTTTACCCGGAACTGGCGGCATTCTTCAAACCTGCCCTGCTAGCTCGTATGGAAGTGATCCCTTACCTGCCGCTTGGCCATGAAACGCTGAAGACTATCATACGGGCCAAGTTGGACAGACTGGACAAACTGTTGTCACAGCGCTTCAACGCCGAAGTCACCATCAGCGATGATGTGGCAGAAGAGATCCTGCAACGCGCTACCCGTGCGGAAAACGGTGCCCGTATGCTGGAATCCATCATTGATGGTGCACTGTTGCCACCGGTTTCACTATTGCTATTGCAGAAAATGGCAACAGGCACCCCAATCAGTGCCATTCGGTTAACCGTGGCAGAGCATGAGTTCCACGCAGAGGTTGAGGAGGCAGAGTAATGAAACAGAGGCTGAAAAGCGCGTTAGCGTTATTGGAACATAACACCATTGAACAACTGGTTGACCACTTTTTGCTGGTGAGCCAAAGCTCGCGTTTTGATGCCCTTTTGGTTTTCCTGCTTAACATCAATGAAAACAGGCTGGAATGCTGTAATTTGCCAAACATCAATCTGCCAGATCTGAACTTACCAGAACATCAGCAAACCAACTCACGCAGGCTGCATGTGGATATTGATGATGTCAATAACCCATTGATACAAGTGTTGCGTAAGGGAACCCCAACGTTATGGGATTCCCTTAACCACGGGGTACGTATTGACGATATTCACTTTCGCACATTCATTGCAGAGTTGCCGCATAACTGCGGGTTGTATGGCATTCCTCTGTTTGACTACAACGAACAGGCTTGCGGTGTTATTGCCATTTTTGCCGAAAATGTCAGCCATTTTACCAGCAATGAAAACATGTTCGGCATCTATTGCCATGTTATGCAGCACCGTCTGAAAAAGTTGCAGGAGCTTGAACAACTGCGTGGGCAGTTACGCCAGATCCGTCAGATATTTCAGGTCCAGCGCCAAAAAGAAAAACAATTGGATGAACTGCTTGCCTCCCTGAGTGAATCGAAAAACTCAAGGGCAGGCAGTATCTCCGTGGATTACAGTCACATCGATAATCTGCCAAAGGCCATAGAAGAATTTGAAAGTGCCGTGTTGGTTCAACGTCAGCGTCAGTACGGCAATGACACCAGACTGATTGCTCAAAGTCTGGGCATTGCTCAGCGCACGTTGGTTTACAAACTGGCAAAATACGGGTGTAGATTATGAATATTGTTTTAATTATCAGTTCATTACTTGCGTCATTGGCAGGCGACCCCAAACTTGCGGAGATGGCAGGGGAAAAAGAAATCGCAGAGTCCACGCCACAGGAAGTGATTGTGCAAGAAGTGGTTGTACAACAGGAAAAACAATTGGATGCACTGCAACAATGTCGTTTTGAGCCATCTCCTCTTATCCGACTGGCATGTTATGACAGGGAGTTGGATAACCTTAAGGTCAATACCTTGCCAGTGACGCTGGAAGACATGGGACCTTTGTGGCGGCAGGCGATGGAGCAGGAAATGCAACGTACCGATTATTCCACCGGTTTCATCGTCACACAGGGAGAAAACGGTACAACCCGGATAATCCTTACCACTCCTGCAATCGGGGTTCCGCCACCGCGTCCTGTCTTGATGTTGAGTTGCATTGATCGCATCACCCGTTTGCAGGTAGCTCTGCCTAAACCGGCGGAGTCGGGGGAGGTCACTATCATGACAAACAAAACCCAGTTTAAAACAGAATGGTTCCTGCGGGAACGTGGTTACTTATGGGAATCCAGCCGTGGCTTGCCGGGAATTGATGAAATCAAACGCTTAATGGGCAGCGATCAGATGACTATCACACCAAAGCAAGGTAGCCAGATAACCTTTAACATTTCTCAGTTGGAGCAGGCCGCGAAACCATTGCGCGAAGCCTGTCGTTGGTAATCGACATGGATATCAGAACACAATTCGACTGGTTCGGCTCCCTGCTGGCCCCACTGTCCGACGAACAAATTGGCAAGGCTCTGGATGACAATGAGCCCGCATGGGAATTTATTGATGGTGAAATGATTAAATTCGGCTCGCTATCGCATGGCTCGCTGGATATTGGAGAAATTCAGCGACAGGCTCTGCAACTTTTCAGCGAAACCAGCAAAGATTTTCGGTTGATGGTGCACTTGCTGCGAACTCTGCAACACGCAGGGCATCCTGCTGAATTGCTCTTGGCGATGGAGCTGCTGACTGAGTACGTGAAAAACTACTGGGAAAAAGCATGGCCAAGCAAGCCATTGTTAAAGCGCCGTCTTGCACAGCAGGTGATCAAACGTTTTGATTCTGCTCAGACAGGCTTTACAGAGCAATCCAGCAAAAATCAGCGAAATGATGCTCAAGGGGTATTAGCTCATCTTGCACAGTGCTGGCACGCCAGCGAACCGGATCTGGCAAAAGAAGTTGATCAACTGCGTACCCGTTATAACCGTCAACCAGAAGCAGGCGCAGCACCATTACAACCTGTTTCTGCGGCATCAACGGCACCCAAAGCGGCGCCTGAAGCACATTCATATCAGACAGATTCACATCAGGTAAATGAAATTGCACCGATGCCGGAAGTGGACGTCAATAGCTCCAGCGAAAAAGCGTGGAAGCAGACTCTGATGACGGTTTCAGATCTGCTTTGTGAACGATATCCCGAATCACCTATCGGCTATTGTCTGCGCCGTCATGCCGTCTGGCATACCATCACGACAGCACCCATGGCGAATGCCACGGGCAAAACACCGTTGGCACCAACTTCTGCGGATCGCACTGCTGATTATTTGTCAAGGCTGCCAACAGCAGATAACAAACTGCTGACTCAGATCGAGCAGAGCCTGACGCTTGCGCCTTACTGGCTGGATGGGCACGCTATTGCGGCTCAGGCAGCGTTACAACTGGGCTATAAAAATGTTGCACAGGCCATTCGTAACGAACTGAATGCGTTTTTAGAACGGTTACCCATATTAAAAACCTTAAGTTTTTCCGATATGAGTCCGTTTATTTCTACAGAGACCTTGAATTGGCTGACACCTGAACCGACTGCATCAACCGGAGGCGGTTCGGTGTCTGCTGATCAGGAAGCTATCTGGCAGTGTTTCCAGCAACAAGGGCTGGAAGCTGCCCTGAAGATGCTGGAAGAGCACCAGCAACAACTCACGGAACCCCGTGATCAATTCTATGGTCAGTTGCTCAATGCTCAACTTCTTGAAGAAGCTGGCATGACAGCACTGGCAAAGCAGCATTACCGGAATTTGTTACACACTGGACAACACATGTTATTGACTCAATGGGAACCCGGCCTGCTAACTTTACTGGCTGAAAAAATCCCTTCGCTTGATAAGGATACTGCTTCAAACAGGAGCGTTAACCCATGAAATGGCCCTCTTTGTCATCAATCTCTCAATTGAAATCGATTTTGCCGGCGCTAGGGAAATTTAAATCCATGCCGCGCCTTAAGGCAACAACAGCACTTATTCTGGCGCTTATTCCCTGCCTGCTTCTGATAGCGGTCTGGTGGTGGGGACCGGAATGGAAGATACGTGAAGATTTCCCGCTGGAAAGCCTTGCTGCCCGTTGGTTGGCGACGGCCATTATCATTATGGCCGTGCTGGGTTGGATCGGCATGAAAGCATGGCGTCGCTTGCGTCAGCTTGAAAAACTGAACCTTGACGTTGAACTGAAAGTGGTTGATCCGGTACGTGTAGATATTGAATACCAAGACCGTTACCTTGATCACTGGAAATCTCAGTTACAGCGCCACCTGGACTCCTACAACTACCTGTATGAACGTCCGTGGTACATGGTGATCGGTAGCCAACAGAGCGGTAAAACCTCCCTGATTAAGGAAGGTTACAAACTGTCTGAAATTGCTGCACCAGAATATCTGCGTCAGGACGGGGAAATCCCTCTGTTGCTGCGTTGTTGGTTGGGGGAAAAAGCCGTCATCATTGACCCCAGAGGCCGTCTGATTGACCAGCCCATTCCGCTGAACAGTGACAAGCCGCAGATCAACAGTCGCTTGTGGGAAGCTCTGCTGAACTGGTTATCGGAAAACCGCCAGCGTCAGCCGCTTAACGGGATTATTCTGACCGTAGATACCTTGCGTTTGCTGACAGATAACCGCGAACAACGGGATCGTTACGTGCGGGAAATCCACCAGCGTTTGCAAGAAATTCGTCTGACTTTCCACAGTCAGTTGCCGCTCTATCTGGTAATGACCAAGATTGACCTGTTGCACGGTTTTGAGGCGATGTACCAGTCACTGGATCGTAAACAGCGTGATCAGATCCTTGGTGTGACTTTCAGTCTCAACAATCACCTTAGCAGCCGTGATGAAAAAGCATGGCGCAGTGAGCTGGAGCAATTCTGGCAACAGTGGATGAACAACCTGAACGGTGCAATGCCGGATATGATGCTGAACAGTGTTGATGCCAACCAGCGCAGTGCATTGTTCAGTTTCACCCGTCAGATTCAGGGACTGCACAGTTATATCGTGCAGATGCTGGAAGACATCCTGTACAACGACGAAAACCATCGTCCGATGCTGCGCGGAGTTTACCTGACTTCCGCCCATCAGGTGGGACAGATGGACGATATATTTACTCAATCGGCTTCGGCACAGTATCACCTCGGTACGCAGGCGTTTCCGACATGGCCGACGGGTGACACTTTGCCATACTTCACTCAATCCCTGTTTGAAGACGTATTGCTGGCAGAACCGAATCTGGCGGCAGAAAACCGTATCTGGCTGAGTCGCAATCGTCGCCAGTTATACACCTTCTCCACGGTTAGTGCGCTGGTCATACTGACAATGTGGGGTGGCTGGCATTACTTCTACCAGAAAAACTATCGGGCCGGGGAAGAGGTACTGGCAGAGGCGAAAAAATTCCTCTCTGTACCTGCTCCGAAAGGCGATGACAACTACGGTAGTCTCCAACTGCCATTGCTGAACCCGATTCGTGACGCAACATTGGCTTACGGCAACTACTATGAGAACAAATCCTTCCTGACGGATATGGGGTTGTATCAGGGCAGCAGGGTAGGGAAGAAAGTGGAAAACACGTATCTGAATCTGCTGGAGCAGCATTTCCTGCCATCTCTGATGCGTGTTCTGTTGGATGACCTAAATAAGGCGCCGGCAGGCAGTGAGGAAAAACTCGAAATTCTGCGTGTCATGCGCATGATGGAAGATGAGAGTAAACGTAATAAAGGGTTGGTGGCACAGTATATGCGTGAGCGCTGGAGTAAAGCGTTCTATGGTCAGCGCGATGTGCAGGATGCCTTGCTGACCCACTTGAATTACGCGTTGGATCTTTCTAAATGGAAAGAGAAACGTGATGCAGGCGATCGGGAGGCCATTGATAGCTTCGCTCCGTTTGCAAAACCAATCCGACAAGCTCAGCAGGAGCTGAGTACGCTCTCCGTCAAACAACGGGTTTATCAGAACTTGCGTATTAAGGCTCAGGATACGCTGTCAGCGCCTATCAATCTGCGTGATCAGATAGGGCCGAGCTTTGACAGCGTGTTTGTCGCCAGTAACGAAAAACGATTAGTGATACCTCAGTTCCTGACCCGTCATGGCCTCATGGATTACTTCGTTCAGCAGAGTGATAAGTTGGTGGAGCTGACCGAGATGGATAGCTGGGTGCTGAACTTATCGAAGAATAAAGATCAATACAAAGAGCCGGAGCCGTCACAGCGTAAAGACAATTACAGTAAGGCAGATCGAGATAGGATCGAAAGTGAAATCACTGAACTGTATCTGGCAGATTACACCGCAACATGGCGGGCAGCGATGAACAACCTCGAAGTCCGTGATTTTGAGGATTTGCCACAGGCTATCAGTGCCATTGAACAGGTGATTAGTGGTGAACAGCCTATCAAACGGGCATTACAAATCCTGAGCGATAATACCAACCCGCCGATGCTCGACAGCTCATTGAGCAACACGGAAAGAAATGCGTTGTTGGAGAAGAAGGATTACAGCTTATTGACAGATATCAGCCGTGGATTTGCACAGGAAACCGGCGTATTGATCGAGCATGGTGATAAGGGCAGTACATTGCAAAGTGTCTACCAGAAATTGATGGCATTGCATCGTTATCTGCTGGCTATCCAGAATTCACCAACTCCCGGTAAGGCGGCACTGCAAGCAGTTCAGATGCGTCTGGATAAGAACAACAGTGATGCGATTTTTGAAGTACAGCAAATGGCGAAAAATCTGCCTGAGCCATTGGATCGCTGGATTGGGGAGCTGGCTAATCAGGCGTGGCGTGTGGTGATGATGGAGGCAGTACGCTCACTGGAAGTGGAATGGCAAGATACTGTCGTCAAACAGTACAACACCTATCTGGCTGGCCGTTATCCGTTCAATCCAGATGCTAAAGAAGAAGTACCATTAAGCGAATTTGAGCGCTTCTTCCGTCCAGACGGCACACTGGATGCTTTCTACAAGCAGAGTCTGAAACCGTTTGTGGCGAACAACCTCACTACGGGTACGGATGGTCGTGAATTGATCCGTCCTGACGTATTGAAACAATTGGAGAATGCGAACCGCATTCGCACCACCTTCTTCTCACCACAAAATGGACTGGGAACTCAGTTTGCCATTGAGCCAGTGAATCTGACCGGTAACAAACGCCGGGCTCTGCTGAACCTTGATGGTCAGTTGGTGGATTATACCCACGGCCGCAGTAATGTTGCGCGTCTGATATGGCCGAACACCATGCGTGCGGGTACAGAAAGTAAGCTGACTCTGATGCCGGACAGAAGCAACCAGGCACCGCGTTCTATCAGCTATGTGGGGCCGTGGGCGCAATTACGCTTGATTAACAGCGGCAAGCTGACCAATGTTCAACCGGGTTCCTTTGATGTGCGCTTTAGCGTAGAGGGGGGTGATGTGACCTACCGCATCTACGTGGATGAATCGGACAATCCGTTTGCCGGTGGGTTGTTCAGCCAGTTCAAACTGCCGGATACCCTCTATTGAGTTGAAGGTGTGGGTAAGTCTTGAAAGCAAAACTTCCCCTGCCTTCGGGCAGGGTTTTTTTTAAGGAGAAAAAACAGACATGAGCGGGCACCCTGAAAATCTCATTATCCGGGCGGGTGGCAGTCCACTGAACTTGCCGGAATTCGCGGTTATCCGCGACGAAATCAACAAAACCAGTCATCCATCACAACCGGAAGTGAACTGGATGCTGGTGGAGTCGCTATCACTGACGTTGTTCAAAACCAATGGCGTCGATTTACAGACGGCGATTTATTACACCTTAGCCAGAATGCAGCTAAATGGACTGGCGGGATTCACTGAGGGCTGTGAATTGCTGGCGGGAGTTATCGTCAGTGAATGGGATGATTTGTGGCCGCCACAACCGCAGGTACGCACTGATTTGCTGGAATGGTTTCACAACCGTACTGGTAGCATACTGCGTCAACTGGACTTTGCCGCTAGTGACCTGCGGATGATTTATCGTGCTGAGCGGGCACTCCAGCTTATTGTTGACCGATTACAGCAATCCGACCTGAAACGCCTACCGAGAGTGGAGAACTTACTGTGGTTCTTCCAGAACGCGGCGAAAAAACTGGAAAAACCACGACAGGCCGCGAAACCGGTACAACAACCGGTACAAATGCCACCATTGGTCTACCTATCTAAATCCGAATCAGAGCCGGAAACATCACCATCTTCTCTACCGACGCATACTGAAAGTATTCCGACGGATAATCAGCAGAGGGTCAAAGTACAGTTCCCTGAACAACCGCCACACGGCCTGACAGCATGGCAGGGCTTTGGGCTTGGAGCATTGTTGGGGATATTGGTACTGATAGGGTGTTGGTTGCTGCTCTATAAGCCGTTACAACAGCAACTGAATGCCATTACAGAGCAACCCGCCGGCTCACGGTTGGCGTGGCTGTACCAGCCAGCCTTAACAGACTACGCATTCCAACTTGAGCGCTTGGCAGAGACATCGCCACTCGCCACATGGGATGCTGCCCGGACAGTGACAACAACCGCTGAGAAACAGTGGCCCCAATCGGCAGAGCAGGTTAACGCCACCCGTCACTGGCAACAACAAATGACTGCCCGTATCGATAGCGTACCGTTGAAAGGCAGTTGGTACACTACTCGTGATCAACTCCAGCAACTGGCGGACAAAATTCTGTTGCAAGAGCGCACTCGTGGCAGTTTTACCCTCTCTTATCTTAAGACTGCCATTTACGATATCCAGCGCAGTCACGGCAGCGAAGTACCACTGGAAGAGCTGTTGCGCCAGTTGAGCACGCATGTGGAAAAAGGTGAAGCTGTTCCGCCTGTACTGATGAAAGGAATCGATGACCGTTTTAATGCTCTGCTCGGCCGTTATGACCGCCTGCGTCATGCGACTGAACAACGTAATCGTGCTGCTAAATAAGTCGGTGGCGAATAAACCAGGGAGACATGCAATGTCAATAGAGAAGAATATAGCTAAGTTACAGAAAGGACAGTCCCTTGCTCAACAAGGGCAACAGGTTGTGGACATGTTGGGAGGTAGTGCACCCAGTGGCCTGCAATTCACGCTAACCGCAGGAGGGTTGCCACCGCAGACCTTTGTTGTCACTGATTTCACTTTGAATGAAAGTTTTTCCCAACCGTTCAATTTGAATGTAGGATTGGCGAGTGCTGATCCAGCTATCGATTTTCCAACAGTACTGGATCGCACAGCCACACTGACCATTTTACAGGATGGCGTTGAACAACGTAGCATCACAGGGATCGTATCCTACTTTGAACAGGGTAACACCGGGTTGCACCAGACCACCTATCAGATGACTATTCGCCCTGACCTATGGCGTACAACCCTCAGACAGAACTCGCGCATTTTCCAGCAACTGGATATCTCCGCCATCATCACCACCATCCTGAAAGAGCATGGTATCCGTGACGTCGTATTCAGTCTGCGTCACCCGCACCCTGAACGGGAGTTTTGTGTCCAGTATCAGGAAAGCGACTTCACTTTCTTGCAACGCCTGACCGCTGAAGAAGGTATTTTCTATTTCTTTGAATGCGGCAATGGCCGTAACACACTGGTCTTTGCTGATGATGCCGGTTCCGTACCTCCAGGTATTGTTATCCCTTATCAACCGGGTGAAGCCAGCACAATCGGAAAACCTGCCATCACCAGCCTGACATGCAGTGCACAAGTGCGACCGGCGCAGGTGCAACTGAAAGACTATACCTTCAAAAATCCTGCCTGGGCAGCCGAATTCCGGGCAGAGATGAAGGAAGACACCTTGCAGGAAAGGTATTACGAGCACTATGACTATCCGGGACGTTTCAAAGATGAGGTTCATGGTGAAGCCTTTACCCGCTATCGTCTCGAAGCTCTGCGCAACGATGCCGTAATGGGGCAAGGCAGCGGCAACGCCATCGCCGTCCAACCGGGTCGCTTATTCACCCTATACAATCACCCGCGTGCTGACCTTAACCAACCGTGGCAGGTGGTAGGTGCGAGCCATTCCGGCAGCCAGCCACAAGCAAGGGAAACCGCCAACAGTGATACAGGTACTAACCTACATAGCCAGTTCCATTTTATCCGCCATAACCAAAGCTGGCGCCCGACTCCGTTGCCGAAGCCCGTTATCGACGGCCCACAGATTGCCAAAGTCGTTGGCCCGGCAGGGGAAGAAATTTTCTGCGACCAGTACGGTCGTATCCGCCTCCAGTTCCCGTGGGATCGCTATGGACAGAGTGATGATCAGAGCTCTTGCTGGATCCGAGTTACACAGCCGTGGGCGGGGCAAGGTTGGGGAATGCTGGCGATACCGCGTATTGGACAAGAAGTGGTGGTGGATTTCCTGCATGGAGACCCAGATCAGCCGATAGTCACCGGACGTACTTATCACGCCAGTAATATCCCTCCGGGCGCGTTACCGGGCAGCAAAACCCAAATGGCATTCCGTTCCAAGACCCATAAGGGAGAGGGCTATAACGAGTTATTGTTTGAAGATTCCAAAGGCAGCGAGCTGCTTTCATTGCATGCACAGAAGGATATGAGCACGACAGTACTCAATGATAGGACTACCCGAGTGACGCATGACCACACAGAAAGTGTCGGCAACAATCAAGTTATTACCGTGCGTAAAGACCGTCATAAAGAGATCGTTGGTACGGAAGTAAGCAGCATTGGTACACGACAAGTGACAGTGGAAAAAACGAGCGTGCTCAGCGTTAAGGGAGCAATCACGATTCAGTCTGTCGAAGAGGGTATCCACATCGGTAATACCAAAGGAAGTATTTCGATAGACAAGGAAGGAAACATTCACATTACCGGAGAGACAGTGATTATCAACGGCCAGAAGGTGATCACTCTGAACTGATACCCTGCCTGACAGTGAATATACCGGGAACCAAATCAAGCCAGTCAAACATTATTGTGTTTTGGCTGCGCCGCTAATCGCATTGACAATTTTAGAAAAGGTGAAAAAGGAAACACTATGAGCGCACACTCTTACCAGATGAACGAAGGCACCCTGAACATTCCAACTGGCTGGCGTGATGAATCAATGCATGTTTTTGTTCTGCCCGATGATAGTGGGGTCAATCTGGTGATTAACCGGACTCCTGTGCCACAAGGAACCGATATGGTGGCGTATTATGAACAAACTCTGACGCAGTTTACGACTCATCTGCCTGGGTATCAGGAACATCAGCGGTTGCAAATTGAACTCAGTGGTGAATCAGCCTGGCGGCTGGATTATCACTGGCAAAGCCCAGAAGGTGAAATGCACCAAACAGTGGTGTTGCAAATTAGGGGTTGCCAGTTATTGGCTTTTAACCTGACATCCCCACAACCCTTTGATGAAGGGCAACGTAACGCATTACTGGCGGTAGTCAACAGTTTTCAGGCCGTGTGACAGGAGGTCAAAATGGGGCTGGGTGACGAAATAGTAACACGGATTGCCCGTGTGGGGGCAACTCATGCGGTAGGGAGAGTGATGCCACCGTCACAACCAAGAGGACCAGCAGCAGCCCGCAAAGGAGACGCTATCAAGCATTCGAGTTTTTTGGGAGCATTGATGGGGGTTGTAGCAGGTGCGTTGATTGGTGCAGCGGTCTTTGCTGCTGCTTCGGCATTGGTGGTAGGAACAGGTGGGTTGGCGACTGTTGCGGTACTGGCATTAGGTACAGCGGGTACACTGGCATTAGGAGGTCTTATCAGTGATGTCAGCTCGGCGGTGGCCAATATGGTGGACAGTTTTGGGCCGCCGGATGGCGTAATAGATGGCGGTTCATCGAATGTACTGATTGAGGGCAAAGAGGCAGCACGGGCTACGGTTGATTTAGCAAAATGCAGCAAACACCCACCGCCGCTGATAGCACAAGGCAGTGAATCAGTCTTTATCAATGGAGAGCCGGCGGCTCGCGTAAATGACAAACTGGTGTGTGGTTCCACTATCAAGAGTGGTGCAAGTACAGTCTTTATTGGCTCTGGTCAGGGGACTTATCTGGAAGTACAAGAGGAGTTTTCTGGCTGGCAACGTGCTTTGTTGATAGCGGTAGAATTTTTGGTGCCACCGTCGAGAGGAATAGCAAAGGGGATTGGCAAACTGCTAACCAAAACGGGCAGACAGGCCGTTCTGAAAGGCGCTATCAAAGGAGCGAAGACAGCCGGGAAGATTATTCGGGGTGAGACGCGGAGTTGTGCCAAAATTGCTTTTAAGGAAACCCAGGGATTAAAACGTTATTGGGCCAGTACGAAAAAATTCTTTACCGGTGACCCAATTGATGTGACAACAGGAGCTCTGTTTGATCAACGCACTGATGTTGAATTGGGGCAGACTGTGCCGCTGCAATTTACTCGTAGCTGGTCACCGGGACAGCGAGGATTGCTAGGAGAGAATTGGTTCGATAACTTTTCAGAATGTGTCATTGTTACCGGGGATAGGATAGAAATCCTGACTACCGAAGGGGCATCACTACATTTTGCTTTGCCGAAGAGTGTTAATCATAGCACCAACCCGGAACATCCCGACTTTACCCTAAGCCGTGGAAAATCTGGATTTGTACTGAAAGAGCGTAATAACCCAGTGAGTAAATATTTTACTTTGCTGGCCCTCACAGAGAAGAAAGCCCCGGAAAGTACACAACGATGGTTACTCACTGAACATCGTGACCGCAATGGGAATGTGGTGTGTTTTCACTATAACGACACACATCAATTGGAGAAAATTACACACAGTGATGGACCTGAACTAGTACTGCTATACCGTAAAAATGGCCTGTTAGAAGAAATTCGTCGCAGTGACAATGGACTGAATGAAGTGATGGCACGTTATGGCTATCACGATAATGGTTGGTTATCGGATTCGGACAGTACTCAACAATTTCATTTGTTCTATGAATATAACGAACAGGGGCTGATCAGTCGTTGGTCTGATGGTGACCAGACGGCAGTGGATTATATCTATGATGCACAAGGGCGTTGTACCAACAGTGTGGGTAGTCGTGGTTTTTATCCAGTACATCTGACCTATGAGCCTGGCGTCACCCGCTCTACTACACCGCAAGGTCATACCACTAGTTGGTATTACAATGACCAACAGCAAGTTACTCAAGTAGAAACACCTTGTGGTCATGTTACCCATTATGAATATGACGAGTGGGGCAACTTGCGGCGGCAGATTCTGCCGGAAGGGCAAATATTGACTCTGGATTATCTGGCCGATACGGGGTTGGTAACAGCATTTACCGATGCAACAGGCGCTACGTGGCAATATCACTATGATGATTCAGATCGTCTGATCAGCATGACCGATCCGCTAGGTCGAGTTTGGTGGCAGCAGTATGATGACAAGGGTAACGCTGAATGCTTTATTGCCCCGGATGGTAGCAAAACGACACTGACCCGCAATGAATTTGGGTTGGTTGTTGCTGCTGAAGACGATACGGGGAATAAACGGACGTGGGAATATGATGAACATCAGCGTCTGACCAAATTGTTTGATGAAGAGAATCGCAGTTTGCGGTTGGGCTATGACAGCCATGACCGATTGCAACGGCTTACTTCAGGAGGCGGTGCACTATGGTTATGGGAATACGATCGCCATCATCGTGTGTCCTTAAGTGATCGTCCTAACAATAGCCTCGAACGTTTTCGCCATGACCGTCACGGTAACCTGACCGATTGGACAGATGCGCGTGGGGTGAAATGGCATATCGAATACGGGCCGTTTGACCTGCCTGTAGCCCGTGTAGATGGTGAAGGTCATCGTTGGCAATACCGTTATGATCTCGATAGCCTGCAACTACTTGAAGTCATTAACCCGCAAGGAGAAAGCTACAGTTATACACTGGATGCGGACGGACGGGTTATCACCGAAACCGACTATGCGGGAACGCAATGGCACTATGCGTATGATGGCAACGGCAACTGTATTGAAAAACGGGATGCTTTGGGCAATATCACTCGCTACGAATACGATGCTGCCCAGCGCATGACTGCAATGCATACACCGGAAGGTATCACTACCTATCGCTACGATATACTTGGTCGTTTGCTGGAAGTCATTGCACCAGAAGGCATACCTCTGACGTTCGAATACGATGATAAAGACCGCGTTGTCAAAGAAACTCAGATTCACGGGAAAATCCAACGTGATTATCCAGATAGCTCTACAGTAGAAAGATCACTTTATACTTTGGATGGGCAGCTCTGGCAGGTGAAAACAGAAGCTAACAAGGCTGGCGAACTTCGGTTATTAAGCATCAATGGCGAGCATACGCTTAACTTTGAAAGGGACGAAGACGGCCATGAATGGCACCGTCAGTCTGATAAGGGTTTTATCCTGCGTCAAGAGCACTCCCTGATGGGACAGTTGACTGCACAGCGTGCGGGGCGTAACACCGAGTTTTTTGCATCGCATGAAGTTGCAGATATTCCACAACCGACGCTGGCAGGATTGGACAGAGAATATCATTACGATGCGGTACTTAATTTAGTGGCGGCGAATGATGAGCGACAGTGGCTGCGCTATGTAGTGAACGGTAATGGACAGGTCACTTCTGTCAGTGATGGAGAACGCTTGCGGGAACACTACCAATATGATGCGTCCGGTTACCCATCCCGCCGTTTCGATGGCCTCAATGAGATAGACGGGGAGCGGCTGTACCAGAAAGGCCACCGGTTACGCCAGCTCGGCCAGCATCTGTTTGAGTATGACGATGCGGGTCGCATGACCGCTATGCAGCTCTGGCAGGAAGGGCACCGCCCGCAGCTCACCAAGTTCCGCTGGAACAGCCAGAACCAGCTTATCGGGGTACAGACACCGGGCGGCCAGCAGTGGGCCTATCGCTATGACGCCTTCGGTCGGCGTACCGAAAAAGTGTGTGAACAGTCGGGTGAGCGCACCACCTACCTGTGGGACGGCGATGTCCCGGCCGAAATCCGCGAGTACCGGCACAACCGACTGTACAGTATCCGCCATCTGGTGTTTGATGGCTGGCAGTTGCTGGCGCAGCAGGTGCAGTTTTTTACCCCAAATCCGGAAAACCGCCGCGAATTGCTCCCCGGAAATATCCAGACACAGTATGCCGTGTGTGCACCGACCGGGGAACCGCTGGCGTTGTTTGATGAAAGCGGGCACCGGGTCTGGCGCCAGCCACCCCAGAGTTTGTATGGGCTGCGTTTGGGCGTGTCGGGTGAAAATGCCGAACTGAATCCGGGCTTACAATTCGCCGGCCAGTGGC